>CAKMJY010000018.1 GCA_927433595.1 uncultured Acholeplasmatales bacterium
GCCGTTAGAAGCGGTGAAGCAGACGCATTTATTGCTGAATTACCAGTTGCTGTATCCATTACACAATCTAACTCAGATTTAACCTATGTTGAATTTGAAGGCACACAAGCTAGCAAAGTTGTTAAATTATAATTTTAAATAACAAGGTATGACAAGCTAAAGGACTGTTAAATCAGTCCTTTTTCTTTATTCTTTTATTATGAAAACGTTTTACATCTTGAATGCGTTGACATTCTTCACTGAATGCCGTATTCTATATGCAAACAAAAAAAGTTTAGAGGCAGCGATGTATCAAAGTAGAATGTGGAGCAGGCATGCGACGAAGCATTTGAAAGGTAACCATCGCCGAATAATGATTTAGGCATAAATCAATTATGGGGTTATAGGGAATACTTATAACACTCCTACAGCAAAATGTAGAGGCGCTAACGGATAAAATTTACTTTTATTTCGTGTTGAAGGCGTCCTATTCGGACGCTTTTTTTGTTAAAAAAATAGGAGGTCTTCCACGATGAAGAAAATTTTTGTAGTATTTGCAGTACTATTTGCACTAGGTCTAAGTGCATGTAGCCAAGCGAGTTATGAGGTAAGAGAAGGCAACACGTTAACCGTTGGCCTTGAAGCGGCATACGCACCTTACAACTGGACCACACAACAACAAAACGAGTTCACAGTACCTTTAAACGGTCAAAGTGGCGCGTATGTAGATGGATATGATGTGGTTGTAGCACGTCATATTGCAGATGAATTAGGCTTAGAATTAGTGATCAAAGCCATTGAATGGGATGGCTTAATTCCAGCATTACAAGCAGGACAAATTGATGTCATTATTGCTGGTATGAGCCCAACAGCAGAAAGAAAAGAAACGGTTAATTTCTCAACTGAATACTACCGTGCCAACCAAGTTATGGTGGTTAGAACAGATTCAACTTATGCAGATGCAACCACAATAGCAGATTTCTCTGGTTCAAGAGTCATTGCGCAATTAGGTACATTACAAGATGATTTAATCGACCAAATTCCAAACGTAGTTCACGGTACACCACTAGATTCATATAATGCCATCACACAAGCCGTTAGAAGCGGTGAAGCAGACGCATTTATTGCTGAATTACCAGTTGCTGTATCCATTACACAATCTAACTCAGATTTAACCTATGTTGAATTTGAAGGCACAAACGGCTTTACAGTTTCAGAAGAAGATGTCACAACAACAGTTGCCGTTAGAAAGAGAGACAATGCGTTATTAGAAGCCATTGACTCAGTATTAGTAGAACTTTCAAGTGAAACAAAAGACGCTTGGATGTTAGCAGCCCTTTCTAGACAAAACTAATATGGCGTTTATTCTAGCAACACTACCACCCCAAGGTGATTTCATAGGGACGATGATTTATCTAGTAGAAAACTACTACCAAATCATTCTTTATGGGCTAGGGGTAACCATCTTATTATCTGTGGTTGGAACACTTGGCGGGTTTTTACTCGCAATGGGTGTGACACAAGCAAGATTGGTCGAAATCGATCAAAAAAGAGATGGCCTTTGGCAAAAATTCTATAAAGCAACCTTTAAGAGAATGGCAGTCACTTATGTAACTGTCTTCAGAGGGACACCCATGATTGTTCAAGCAATGATTATTTATTATGGGGTTGCTTCATTGGGTATATTTCCTTGGTGGAGTCCACTACCGGCTGGGTTATTAATCGTAACCATCAATACAACTGCATATATCTCTGAAGTATTAAGAGGTGGCGTATCTTCGGTAGACCCTGGGCAAATGGAGGCTGCTAGAACCTTAGGTTTAAATAGAAGACAAGCCATGCGTCACATTGTGTGGCCACAAGCGGTTAAAAATGCCTTACCAGGCATTGGTAACGAGTTTGTCGTCAACTTAAAAGATACCGCAGTATTAAGCGTTATTTCAGTGGTAGATTTGTTCTACTCCGTTAGACAAAGCGCATCTACCAATTACCGATATATCGAAGCATTTATGATTGCAGCCATCCTTTATTTAATCCTCACATTTGTCTCATCAAAAGTGGTAGATTATCTAACTAAAAAACTAGACACAACCAGTGAGGTGAGCCAATCATGAATGGTTTAATCGATGTTGTTAATTTAACCAAGAAATTTGGTGATCGGGTCATTTTAAATAAAATTAATTTGACGGTACACAATAAAGAAGTGATTACATTAGTTGGTTCATCCGGTTCGGGTAAGACAACCCTTTTAAGATGTTTAAACCTCTTGAATGAACCCAATGATGGTCATATATATTTTGAAGAGAAAGATTTAATGGATCCCCATACCGATATTGACAAATTGAGGGAACATATGGGTATGGTGTTCCAGCAGTTTAACCTGTTTAACAACAAAAATGTCATGGAGAACTGCATTTTAAGTCCTATGTTAAGACTAGGGCTTTCTAAAGAAGTCGCAGTTGAGAGAGCAACTAAATACTTAACAAAAGTTGGACTGCAAGACTTCTTATACCAAGACGTTAGAAGGTTATCCGGCGGTCAAAAACAAAGGGTTGCCATTGCAAGAGCATTGTGTATGGAACCAAAGGTGATGTTATTTGACGAACCAACATCGGCACTTGACCCAGAAATGGTCGGTGAAGTGTTACAAGTCATTAAAACATTACGAGATGAAGGCATGACGATGGTCATCGTAACGCACGAAATGGGATTCGCTAAAGAAGTATCAGATCGTATACTCTTTATGGATCAAGGCATCGTTTTAGAAGAGAATAATCCAATTGATTTCTTCAACCACCCTAAAGAAGAGAGAACAAAACAGTTCTTGAATCGTGTATTACATTAGCCATTTCATATAGGTGTCTAGCGAAAGCTAGGCACTTTTTCTTTTTAATAGGTTGAATGATAGCGTTTTTATTGGTATAATGAATCTAAGAAACGGGAGTGACATAATATGGAAAAAGGCCTTTTAGAAGCAGAGAAAAAACACCTCTTGCTGATGCTTAAAGAAGCTAAGGAAGAGGAACTAAAGAACGTTGAAGTCGCATTCTCAAAGAAATATGCCTACGACGCTGTTAGTTTTGAAGGGAATAACCACATCACACTAGAAGAAGTTGACACACTATTAAGTGCTAAGACGTTAATCAATCGAAGTGAACGTGAACAAAAAGAAGTATTAAACCATGTTAAAGCATACGATTTTATTAAAAAGGCAGTTAAAAACAAACAAGCAATCACAGAAGAATTCTTAAAAGATTTACATCAAATCATCGTTCAAGATATCATGAATGGTGGCTATTACAGACAAGTTAATGTCCAATTAATGGGCTCAACACATCAACCTCCAGACCATTTAAAAGTGTATGATCGTATGAAGAAATTCATGCTCAACTTACAAGAGTTTAAAGGGGATGCGATTGAACTGGCTTGTTATGCACATTTGAGCATTTCTAAAATCCACCCATTTGTCGATGGCAATGGCAGATTGGCACGTTTAGTTTTAAACTTTGTTTTATTACAACATGACTACTTACCGATTTCAATTAGCAAAGCAAATCAAAAAGCATATTTCCATGCACTAGATACATTTAAAGAAGAAAAAGACATGAAACCCATGGTCGAATTAGTATCTGGGCTATTACTCAATAGATATAATGAAGTGAATCAAGCATTAACCAAGTAAAAGCGTTTTAATAACTCAAAAAAGTGAAATTAACTTTCACTTTTTTTTCTATTTGATATAATACTAATGGTGGTAACATGAAAGAGTTTAATAAATATCAAATCACGTATTTTGTCAGATTTTTAGGGGATGCATTTTTCTACCCTTTTTTTGCCTTATATTTGAAGTTTCTAGAAGTACCCAATAAAGACATTGGCTTGATTTTAATGATCTTGCCGTTGGTCGCATTATTCGTTAATCCGCTTTGGAGTATGTTCGCAAGAAACGTCAACGATAACCGGTTATTCTTAAGAATTTTGCCGATTTTAGAAGCACTAGCAGTTATCTTGTTAGTTCTTATCGATCAAAAACCTTTAATACCAATTGTCACAGTCATGTTGGCGATTGTTGGACAACCAATTTATATTCTACTCGATAGCTTTACATCGATATATACCAAGAAGTACAAAATGCCTTATGGCAATATTCGCTTGTGGGGCTCACTCGCATACGGGTTAGCAACGATTGCATCTGGGTTTTTAATTGGTAAAATCGGCTATGAACAAACATTTTTCATCGCCGCATTCTTTATGATCATGGGTGCGTTATTGATGAACTGGATCATACCAATTGATATCAGCGATGACATCGAACTCAACGTAAAAAGTGATATCAGCATTTTAAGTCACAATAACTACTACATTAAGTTTGCGATATTTTATGTCATCACACTTGGGATGATCTTTGGTGCTGACAACTATTTGAGTTTATATTTCAATGAATTTGGATTAGAAGCAGATGGATTTGGCTGGGTATCATTTTATTTTGTCATCGGTGAGATTCTAGTATTATCGCTACTATCTAAATATGGACACAACATATCTACCAGATCGATTTTAGTCGTCATCGTATTGACGAATGCGGCAAGATTTATATTTTATGGGATTGATTTACCGCTTTGGGCGTATATCGCATTTTCCATCATTAGAAGTGTTTCGATGGGCAGCATGCTTTATATCACCATTAGATACATCACAGAAATTACAGAACCCAGAAATGTCACATTAGGGATCTTAATTTTCTCAAGTGTCAGAAGTTTATTCACTGCATTAGTAACATCAGCAGGTGGCTTTATAACCGATTATTATGGTTATAGAACCTTCTATTTACTGGCAGGTTTTATCGCGTTGCTTGCGTTATTTTTCATAGATTACCGCAAACAAACGACAGCTTAATTATGGTATAATTAGAAAAGGAAGTGATAACATGCTAAATATAGGCGAAATAAACAGCTTACAAGTACTTCGTAAAACAGACATTGGTTACATGTTAACCGATGGCAAAGAAGAAGTATTACTACACAACAATGAGACCAATTTTACAAAACTAGAGGTGTCACAAACCGTTGACGCATTTTTGTATTATGATCACAAAGCAAGACTCGCAGCAACCCTTAGCAAACCTATTATCACGACGAAACGACCCGGCTTTGTCACTGTTAAAGATGTCAATGAAACCCTAGGCGTATTCATCGATAATGGGATTTCAAAAGATATGCTAGTCTCTACAGATTTCTTACCGTACGAAAGAGCGTTATGGCCACAAGTAGGCGATACACTTTATTGTATTTTAAGACATAAAAATAGATTAACCGCTAAGCCACTTAACAAAGTGGATATCGATTTAAAACCTGAGCATAAATTAGATGATGGGGCATTGGTCGAAGCTTACGTCATTCATGCCGGTAAAGAAGGCTTGAATATGTTGACCCAAGCAGGTCACATCTTATTTGTGCACCATACTCAAATGCGTGAACCGCACAGAATGGGTGAAAAATTAGAAGTGAGAATTGCCAGAGTTACACCTGGTGATTATAGTGGGTCATTGATTGAACCAAAAGAAATCATGATGGACAAAGATGCCGAAATGATTTACGAGTATTTAAAGCAACACGGCAAAATGCCTTTGACAGCGAACTCAGATAAAGAAGCGATTGATGCGCAATTTGGTTTATCTAAGAAAGCATTCAAACGTGCACTTGGCCGTTTATATAGTGAACGTAAAGTCGTATTTGAAAACGACGAAACCGTATTAATAAAAGGTGAATAATAATGGACAATAAAAAACTAGTAGAAACCATCACCGCACGTGATGTGGATTTTGCGCAGTGGTATACAGACTTATGTCTTAAAGCCGAACTCATGGACTATAGTGATGCGAAAGGTTTCATCATTTATCGTCCATATGGCTATGCTATTTGGGAAAATATCCAAAAATATTTAGATAACAGATTTAAAGAAACAGGACATGAAAATGTCTATATGCCAATGGTCATCACAGAATCCTTATTCCAAAAGGAAAAAGATCACGTCGACGGGTTTGCACCAGAAACAGCATTCATGACGACCTCATCCGGTGATGAGGGCGAAAGACTCATCATCAGACCAACCTCTGAAGTACTATTCTGTCAACATTATGCGAAGATTGTCAGTTCATATCGCGATCTACCAAAGAAATATAATCAATGGTGTAGTGTCGTTAGATGGGAAAAGACAACCAGACCATTTTTAAGAGGTAAAGAATTCTTATGGCAAGAAGGCCATACCATTCATCAAACTGAGGCTGAAGCGAGAACTGAAACACTTGATATGCTATCCGTTTATAACCAACTTGGGAAAGACTTGTTGGCCATCCCATTTGTGACAGGTAGAAAAACGGAAAAAGAAAAATTTGCTGGTGCGGTTGAAACAT
Source organism: uncultured Acholeplasmatales bacterium (assembly GCA_927433595.1). Lineage (GTDB taxonomy): Bacteria > Bacillota_I > Bacilli_A > Acholeplasmatales > UBA5453 > Paracholeplasma. Next base: position 6,392 of record CAKMJY010000018.1, read on the forward strand.
ATGCCATTGAAGCTTTGATGCACGATGGTAAAGCACTGCAATCCGGTACATCACATTACTTTGGTAGTGGATTTGCAGAAGCATTTGACATTAAATATCAAGATAAAGATAACCTTGTCAAGCATGTATTTCAAACCTCGTGGGGCGTATCCACCCGCTTAATTGGGGCAGTTATCATGGTTCATGGGGACGATGAAGGGTTGGTATTACCACCATACGTCGCACCAACACAAATTGTGATTATCCCAATTCAAAGCCAAAAACCAGAAGTCATGGCTGCATCTAATGAACTCTATAACAGCTTAAAAGAAGCAGGGTATCGTGTGAAGTTAGATGATTCAAACCGGACACCAGGTTGGAAGTTTGCTGAATATGAAATGAAGGGTGTACCTGTCAGAATCGAAGTTGGTCCAAGAGATTTAGCAAACGGTGTTGTCACCATTACAACTAGACACAACCGAGCAAAATCATTGGTATCTAAAGATGATGTCATCAAAACGATGCCAAACATTTTAAAGACCATGCACGATGATTTATATGAAAAAGCATTAAAACACGTGACTGCTAATACCTTTACAGCCCTAACCTATGATGCGTTTAAAACACAAATCGAACAAGGCGGCTATATCAAGATGAGTATTTCAGGTGAAGAAGCTGAGTTGATCATTAAAGCAGACGTTCAAGCAACTGCTAGAGTCATCCTAGATGAACCATTGGTGACTGACATCTGCCCAGTAACGGGTAAAAAGGCAACTCAAACCATCTTGTTTGCACGCGCATATTAAAATTTAATCCCATGGGGAGTAGCAAGTAATTTATTACTGTCATGTTCGTCAATACGGCTTTAGCCCGGATATGACTTCACTTAGAATTGCGAGACCATATTTCTTTTTGTTAAGAAGTATGGTCTTTTTGTTTCATAAATTTCGTTTATTTTACAGTATAATAGGAATAGGAGCTGATTACATGTACTATAAAAAAGATATTCAATCCGTGTTAGATGAACTGAAGGTTAATCCGAAAAAAGGTTTAACCCAACAAACAGTTGATGACAGGTTGTTGACTTACGGTGAAAATAAACTGACCAGTAAAAAGAAAAAAAGCTTGTGGTCATTATTTTTTGCCCAACTCAACGATTTACTCATTTATGTGCTTTTGGTTGCGGCCATATTAACCGTAGTCGCAAGTGCGCTTGAAGGGCATGTTGAGTATACAGATGCCATCATCATCCTAGCGGTTGTGTTGATAAATGCCTTAATTGGTGTGTTTCAAGAATCGAAAGCTGAAAAAGCAGTTGAAGCCCTTAAAAAAATGTCTACACCCAAAGCGTTGGTTAGAAGAGATAACCAGGCAATTGAAGTGGACTCAAATCAATTAGTGCCTGGTGATATCGTCATTCTAGAAGCCGGTAGATTAATACCAGCAGACCTAAGAATCATTGAAAGTATGAATTTACAAATTGAAGAATCTGCACTGACTGGGGAATCTGTACCTGTTAGTAAAGATGCAACCCTAGTTTTAAACCAAGAAAAAGTCGCATTAGGCGATCAAGTGAACATGGCTTTTATGTCGACTTTAGTCACTTATGGCCGTGGTGAAGGCGTAGTTGTACTAACCGGTATGAAAACAGAGATGGGCAAGATTGCAACCATCTTAGATACCGATACAAAAGACATAACCCCACTTCAAAAGAAACTAGATGAACTGGGTAAAATGCTTGGTCTATTAGCAATTGTTGTATGTTTGGTGATATTCGGTTTAGGTGCCATTCAAGGCAAAGATTTAATTGAGATGTTTATTACAGCCATTTCATTAGCGGTTGCTGCCATCCCAGAAGGACTTGCTGCAATTGTTGCCATCGTCCTTGCTTTAGGTACGACAAGAATGTCTAAAAAGAATGCCATTGTTAAGAAGTTACCAGCGGTTGAAACTTTAGGTTCTGTTAATGTCATCTGTAGTGATAAAACAGGTACCCTTACCCAAAATAAAATGTCAGTGGTTGAGATTTATACCTATAATCACTTGAATAAAATCGAAGATAGTTTAAGCCATGACGATTATAAGACGCTCATAGAAGGGTTTGTACTGTGTAGCGATGCCACCTCAGAAGATGGCGTTGAAACCGGTGATCCAACTGAGATTGCGTTGGTAAATCTGGGTAATCAAAAAGGATTAACCCAAAAAGCACTCAATGAAACGTATCCAAGAAAAAATGAAAAACCATTCGATTCTGACCGTAAGATGATGTCAACGTTACACTCATATGAAGGTGCATATCGCGTCTATACCAAAGGGGCACTGGATAATTTATTAAAGATATCAACACATGCCTTAATCGATAATGAAGTTGTGCCATTAACTGAGAAGATGAAACAAGATTATCTCGATCAAGCGAATCAAATGTCTTCAAAAGCGCTAAGAGTATTAGGTCTTGCCTATGAGGATCAAGCTGCCATCATCGAGATTGAGAAAATGGAAAAATCCTTGATCATTGTTGGGTTTGTTGGCATGATTGACCCACCAAGAATAGAAGTTAAAGATTCCATTAAAGAAGCTCAAAATGCAGGCATTAAAGTAGTCATGATCACAGGTGACCATAAAAATACAGCTTATGCAATTGCAGAAACACTTGGGATTGCTACTAGCTTAGATCAAACCATGGCTGGTGCAGATTTGGATAACTATTCAGATGAACAACTCGATCAAATCATCATGAATTATAGCGTGTTTGCAAGAGTCTCTCCAGAACATAAGGTAAGAATTGTGCAAGCATTAAAACGACAAGATAATATCGTTTCGATGACAGGTGATGGCGTCAATGATGCTCCGTCCTTAAAGAGCGCAGATATTGGCGTTGCCATGGGCATCACAGGTACTGATGTATCAAAAGGTGCTGCGGACATGATTTTAACCGATGATAATTTTAAGACCATTGTCAAAGCGATTGAAGAGGGTAGAAATATCTATAACAACATCAAAAAAGCAGTCGTATTCCTACTGTCCTGTAATTTAGGTGAAGTGATTGCAATATTCTTAGCCGTGTTATTAGGCTGGCCAGTCCCATTACTCGCTACACAAATTTTATGGATTAACTTAATCACAGATACATTACCAGCGATATCCTTAGGCATCGACCCAGGCGATTTAGATGTGATGAAACAAAAACCACGTTCAAAGAAAGAATCATTCTTTGCACAAGGCGCAGCAACAAGAGCCATTATGGGTGGCACACTCATTGGGTTACTCACACTCTCAGCCTTTATGATTGGATTACTTGAAAAAGGCATCGCATTTAAGGATATCATGCACGTTGAACATGGTACAGATGCCTATATTTATGCATCCACCATGGCATTTGTGGTTCTAGCTTTATCACAATTGTTATATGCGTTTACCGTAAGACATCCAGAAAAATCAATCTTAAAGGTAGGTTTATTCACCAATAAAATGTTGTTACTAGCACTGCTCATTGGGGTATTGCTTCAAGTAACTGTAATCTCTTTACCATTCTTACAAAATGCATTTGGCGTTACCATGTTAAGTTTTAAAGACTGGGATATTTGCCAAAGCAGGAGCCTTCCTGACACGCTCAGACAGGCTTTATATGGGCGACAATGTGAATGGTCTGATCTATAAGGAAAAGAAGGCTGGG
>CAKMJY010000019.1 GCA_927433595.1 uncultured Acholeplasmatales bacterium
GACTTATCAAAATATGAACTTTTAGCATTATTTACTAATAGACTTGCTGATGATTATGCAATATCATTAGAAGATAGTATGGTTTGTGTTGTAGATGGACATAAGCTAAGAGCACATATGACTGATAAGCCAGAAATTTCAATTCAAATTATTAATGAATTAACTAATAGGTTATCTGATACTGAAAATAAATTAGAACAACATAATTTGACTTCAGTTGAAAAAAGAATGGCAGTCTCAATTATTGAATTAAGTAATGGTAAAAGTAGTTTTACATTACCAATTTCAAAATTAGATTGGGCTTCAATGTTAGGAACAACTAGTGAAACATTAAGTAGACGCTTAAGAGATTTAAAAGATAAGGGTATTATTGAATTAAAAGGTCAACGCGGCATAGAAATCATCAATTTGAATAAATTACATGAAATTTAATATGAAAAGAAGTTAAAAATTGACCTAGGTCAATTTTTTTTTAACTTTTATATGATACTATAAGTGTATAAAGAAAGAGGAGTTGTTAAAAATGAACCAATTTATGGAAGTAAAAGCAAAGAATCTTGACACACTTAAACAATTTGTACCAATCGTTAAAAAAGTACACGGAGGTAATCATCAAGAGTTTCATGATGTAGTAATCGAATTTAATAAAATAGTAAGTAAATTAGATAACAATAACTATCAATTGGAAGATGAGTTTAAGCAATTAAAACTAATAACTAATAATTATTTAGTTCCAAGTGATGTATGTGAAAGTTATCAAGCGGTTTATGAAATGCTTGAAGAATTAAATACTGCTTATCAAAACATAGGGTAATAAAATGCAAAGATATATATTACAAAAAAAGACACAAATTTCTTTTATAAGTTTATTTTTAATTGTTGTTGCGTTTGTTTCACATTACGCATTTAAAAATGAATTGATTTTCGAAGTTGCTTTAATAATTGCATCTGTTATCGGAATTGCTCCAATTGCAATTCAAGCTTATCAAGCACTAAGAGTAAAGGTTGTTAGTATTGATGTTTTAGTTACAATTGCTGTAATTGGTGCATTTATAATTAAAAACTTTGAAGAATCAGCAATTGTAACATTTCTGTTTCTCTTTGGAAGTTATTTAGAACAAAAAACTCTAAATAAAACAAGGTCAGCAATTAAAGCATTAACTGAAATGGCTCCTGAAACAGCTTTTAAACAAATGGAAGATTTAAGTTTTGAAGAAGTTGACATTTACGATGTTATTGTAGGCGATATTTTATTAGTAAAAACTGGTGCTAAAGTACCGGTTGATGGTAAAGTAATTACTGGTGAAGGTTATGTTAACGAAGCAAGTATTACAGGTGAAAGTGTATCGGTAAGTAAAACACAAGGAGTCAATGTATTTGCAGGTACGATTTTAGAAAATGGAACGATTCAAATTGAAGCTGAAAAAGTTGGTGAAGATACAACGTTTGGTAAAATTATTGAATTAGTTGAAGAAGCTCAAGATTCTAAATCAGAAGCAGAGCGATTCATCGATAAGTTTTCAAAATATTATACACCTTTAGTTTTAATTTTAGGAATTATCGTTTTCTTTATTTGGAAAGATGTTGAGTTAGCAGTTACTGTATTAGTCTTAGGTTGTCCAGGTGCATTAGTAATAGGTGTTCCCGTATCAAACGTTGCTGGTATTGGTAACGGCGCTAAAAATGGCGTTTTATTAAAAGGTAGTGAAGTGATTAGTGATTTCAGTCGTGTTGATGCATTTGTTTTTGATAAAACAGGAACATTAACAATTGGTAGTCCAAAAGTTACTAATGTTAAGTATTATGGTAAATTAGGAGATACACTAGCTTATTTAAAAGCTGTTGAATCAGAATCAGATCATCCACTAGCAAATGCAGTTGTTGACTTTATAGATGACGTTAAAGAATTTGAAGTAAGTGAAACACATGTTGTTAAAGGTGGCGGTATTACTGCTATTGTCAATGGTAAGACTATTGTTATTGGAAATAAAAAAATCATGGATGAGTTTAACATTGCTTTAACTGAAGAAGAAATTAATGATATTAATGCTTTTGAAAAAGCAGGGGAATCAATAGTAATGACAGCAGTTGATGGTAAATTGAAAACTTTAATGGGAATTAAAGATAAAATTAGACCAAATGTTAAAAAAGATTTAGATCAACTGAAAAAAATGGGTGTTAAAGAATTAATCGTTTTATCAGGTGATAATCAAGGTACAGTTGATTTAGTTGCAAAAGAATTAGGGTTAACACAAGCGTTTGGTAATATGTTGCCTGATGATAAGCAAAATTATATTAAGAAATTACAAAGTGAAGGTAAAATTGTAGCCTTTGTTGGTGATGGCGTTAATGATAGTCCTTCACTTGCAACAGCAGAAATTGGAATTGCAATGGGTTCAGGAACTGATGTTGCAATTGAAACAAGTGATATTGTTTTAATGAATTCAGATTTCAGTAAGTTACCTCATGCTTTAGGATTAACTAAAAAAACAGCAAGAAATATGAAACAAAATATCATTATCGCTGTAGGAGTAGTAATCGTGTTATTAACTGCTTTACTATTTAGTGAATGGATGAGTATGTCAGTTGGAATGTTAGTTCACGAAGCAAGTATCTTAGTAGTTATTTTTAATGGAATGCGATTAATGAAATATAGTTTAAAAACAAAAAAAGGAGAAAATTAAAATGAAAAAAACAACAATACAGTTAGAAACATTATCATGTCCATCATGTTTACAAAAAATTAATAATGCAGTTAAAGGTTTAAAAGGTGTTGATAAAGAAAGTGTTGATGTAATGTTTAATGCTAGTAAAGTTAAATTGAACTTTGACGAAGCGCAAGTAGATATTGCAACAATCGAAAATGCAATAACTAAATTAGGGTATGACGTTAAAAATTCAAGAGTATCTGATTTATAATAATAATGAAAGCTTCTTAAACATTAAATTTAAGAAGCTTTTTTAATGAAAATAAGGTCAACCAAATTATAAATAAAACAACCAAAACAAAAAGTGAAGTCGAATAAATCGTACTAAAGCGATTAAAGGGTTTTAATGATTGAAAACATTAAAAACGTTGTAAATATTTACCTTGCATTCTAAAAGATCATTGATTATAATAGGTAAACCAAGGGGGGATTTTAATGGAAGATGTTGTAAAACATCAAATAAATCGTAATATTTTATGTATTGATTTAAAAAACTTCTACGCATCTGTCGAATGTGTTTTAAGAGGCCTAGATCCATTTAAGACACCCTTAGTTGTCGCCGATAAAGCTAGAGGCGATGGATCAATGCTGGAGTCAATCATTTTTTAAGATTTATTAATTAAATATAACACCTTGGTACAAAGGGTAATACAGGCTTGACCTGTAAATGAAATGGCAAGTGCCAGAAGGAGATACTTATGAAAAGTATTGAAATTAAAGTACCAAGGAACTTGATTCGAAAGTTTTACCAACATCCTGAACCATATGGAGATGGAAGCTATGTTGTTGATTTAATCAATGGCATGTACACTGATGTTTTTTATAGAGAAGAAGGCGACTTTGTCACCATTACAAATGACAGTAAATTAATATCTTATCTTAAAAAGAATCAGGTGAAGGCAAGAGAATATTTCTTTAGAAATGGAGTCTATTCATTACGTATTAAAGAGGATATTGATAATAAGAACATTGAAGATTGGAATGCATCAACACCAATCCTTGTTGAATTAGAGATGCCTGAAGAACACAATCTACCTAATGAGTTTATGTTTTGTTTCTATTGGATTGAAGTTGGATACGCAACTATAAAAGATAGAACAATGACGCTAAGAGTTTATGAAAAGGATCTGATCCACACGATAGACATTGGTGTTGCTATAGATTTAATCATTGAGTCAATAAAAAACACAACTAATTGATATTGACAGTCTTGTTAAGCCATATTTACAGGGGTGCTAAAAATCAGTTAAGGGTGCTAAAAAAAATCATGGGGTGCTAATTTGTATCAAAATAGGTAGCATCACACAAAATAACTAAAAAGATTAATGTCTTAAATTATTAAAGTTTTATATTTAATAATTTAAGACATTTTTTTATTAAAACAGGAGAAATCATTTTATGATATCTCCTGTATATATTCAATATTTACTTTTTAATTTTAGGCT
>CAKMJY010000020.1 GCA_927433595.1 uncultured Acholeplasmatales bacterium
TATTCACATTTTTTTCCTTTCACAAACAATAGGTTTTCATCTCAAAATCTATACAACTTCTTGCGAGTTTGTTTATCAAAATGGATTGAAGTAATCAATAATTGAAGTCAGTATAGCTATTAAATATTAGTGCTGATCCCACTAAAAATTGTACGATTGATCTATAATCCGCCGTCGATCTACTGGTCAATTCATTACAAGGTGTTATTAAATGTGACAAGATTATATATAATCTCAGTCATTTCGTCAACGGATTCAGACTTTGAATTTTTAATCCATTCAACCACAACAGAAAACAGTGCACCTTCAAAAAACCGTGCTTTATATTTATCTTCCTTTTCAATATCAAATACTTTTTTCAATAATTTTGAAATTTCAGCTTCAAAGGACTGGAAGATAAGATATTCTAGGCTGTTGGTGATGAGTACTTCGAATAAATCGGAATACTCATTGAAAACTATGACCATTTTCTTAATCGAATGGAAAATTGGATTGTCATTATTCATGTCCGTTTCAAGATCCAACATTAAACGTTCATATATTTTTCGTCCTTGATCGAGCAATATATCTTCTTTCGAATCAAAGTTGCGGTAAAATGTCGGTCTTGCAACACCTGCTTCTTTTGTAATATCATCAATAGATATCTTTCTAAAAGCATTTTTTTTAAGTAAGAACATGAGTGCATTATATATCCACTCTTTGCTTCTAGTAACCTGTATGTTTTCTTTCATCAATTTTTCCTACCTACCTCTAAATGATCACCAATAAAAATCCCAATGCCTATCACGTCAGGACCGACATGTGCACCAACCACCGGAGTCGACGGTGATTCATACAGGTTTTCTAATCCGAGATTTTCTTTAATCATACTAACGAAATGAGCTTTCAGGTTAGGGTTCGCTGTATAGATTAAATATGCCTGATATGGACGATGATCGACATATTCTTCGACCAACGATGTGATTGAAGATAGGACGGATTTGATGGTTCGTTTGTTGCCAATTGAAACGATTTCCCCAGATTCTTGCACCTGTAACACCGGTTTGATATCTAAAAGTTTGCCTATGTAGCCCTTCGCATTGCTCAAGCGTCCATTTTTAACCAGATAGGTTAAAGAGTTTACTGCAAAATAGATGGTGTTCAAATGTCTCATGTCACTGAGTTTGTTTTCGATTTCTTCTAATGAAAAATCTTTGTCGATCATCTTTTTAGCTTCCAAAGCGAAAATACCTTCCGAAAAGCAGACCGTCTTCGTATCAAAGACCTTAATCTTTATTTTCCCTTCGAACTCCTTAGCAGCCATGATGCATGAGTTATAAGTTCCGCTCATCTTAGCCGATATGGTCACTACAAAAATCTCTTCAACACCTTCATCTAAGAATTTTTGAAAGATGTTCATCACATCGCCAACAGATGGTTGGCTGGTCTTTGGTAATAGTTCTTTATCGTTTTTAAGCATATCATAAAATTGATCTGCCTTTAGTGTTAATCCGTCCTCATACTCTTGACCTTTGATATTGATCTTAATACGCAATATCTCAATGCCATGTTCAAATGGATAATAATCTAATCCGCCTGTTGAAGTGTCAATCACGATTCTTTTTCTCATGGTTTCTCTACCTTTCTACTGCGATTCTTAATGATTCGATGACCACCAGTTTTATTCATCAGCAAACTGGATAATTCTTCAATCGTCTCGACAATGTAATCGGGATTTGAGTTTGCCAGAGCGTTTTTCGTCTCAAATCCCCATGTCACCGCGATCACTTCGATGGGAATTGATCGGCAAGCCAAGACATCTCGAATTTCATCACCGACGTAAATGGCGTCCTCGGGATCATATCCATGTTTTCGAAGCAGTTTCTTAATCTTGCGTTTTTTTCCTTTCATGCTAGCCTTCCCCTCAATGAAGGAGAATGTGTTGATATCATTATTTGATAATATTTTATTGATATTTGAAACACTATTTGAAGAAACGATGGCTAATTTAACCTTGCTTTCATTCAGGTTCACTAAGAGCTCTTTCATTCCTGAGATGATCGTGCAATCATCGACAAATTCAGATGCAATATCACGCGATTCTCTGTACAATTTAGGCAATTTATATATCGGAACACCTAAATCGAACAACCGCTTTAAACCTGGCTTCGTTTTTAATTCTCGAATTCCATCTTTGGATAGTTGTTTTAGTTTGTATCGTTTTGAAATTCGTTCATATATGAGTTCAGACTGATCGACATTGTTGCTCAAAGTTCCATCCAAATCAAAGATAATTATTTTTTTCACTGATTGCATCCCTCCTTCATGATATCCTACTATGCACGATCCTTAAACTGGAATATCTTTTTTTGTAAACCAAAGCGTGCCTACTGTAAAGCACATCGCTGAAATGAGTAACAGAATTGCAAAGTGCATGATGTAGGTGGATGACCCATCCAAGATTGAGGTCGTATTGAACAGCGTGATCATCGTGATGTTATTAAAGTATCCCATGGGCTCGATACCAATCCCCATGTTCATGAAGAGATCAGAACCAAACAACCCTAATATTTTAGATATGAAAAATACTAACGCTACACCTCCACCTAAAGAGATCGAATGCTTCGTATAGTTGAAAACCGCAGAAAACATGAACGTAATCGATCCCATGGCAACCGTGAATATGAATAGACCTAGGTTGAGCAACAGAACGTGGTCAATCGCTAATGAATTTTCGATGGTTAATGCTAAGATAACATCCACGATGGTTGTTAAGATAAACATCGCTACTAAAGACATGATGAAAAAGAACATTTGCGTGAACGCTATCTTGGATCGCTTGATCGAAGTGGATAAAACAAACGCCATGGATCCTCGATCAATTTGACTGGCAAACAATTTATTCCCAACTATAACCGTGTAGACCAAGGGCATCAGCACCGACACAACAGGATAAAAAATTGAGCTAACCAGAACATTTGAATCCATCGATGCAATGCCTGTCAAGATGTCAGGATTCAAACCGATCGCAGTAAAGAGTCCGTCGAGTGACAGCCCTGCGGATTCTAAGGCGATGATATATGGGATCAATATGTTTGGGTCTGCATCACCTGAAACCGTGACTAACCCCATAGCAAATTTGATAACGACGTAAAGCAAAATCAATGTCAGGGTTGTTGCTGTCCAAAGACCCCAATTCGCTTTGATGGATTGTTTCAATAATGGTATACTGATCATTTTTCGTTGTCCTCACTTATTTTTTTTAAAAAATACTTTTTGAGCGTGTATTTTACTTCTTTGATATATTTTAAATTGAATTGCGCTAATACCTTCATAAATTCGTTTACTTGAGCGTCTTTGATGTCGACGGTTACTTGCATATATTTATCATTTTTTGACGTTATGTAGAGATTCAAATTCACATAATTTTGATAATCTCTTTCGTCTTCAAATCCAACTTTGTATGTCTTTACTTCGTTGTGACGAATCTTTTTCATATCCACGATATCTAATACTTTCCCGTTATGCAAAAGTGCGACACGATCACATGTTTTTTCTACCTCTTCAAACACATGACTGCTCATAAATATGGTAGCACCTCTCTGTCTTGCCTCCATCAATACATCTACGAATGTTTCTCGCATGAGTGGATCAAGTCCGGTTGAAGGCTCATCCAGGATTAAAATATCCGGTTCAGCCATAAACGCTTGTACGATGGCCGTTTTTTGCTTCATGCCTTTGCTCATATGCTTTAGATTTGCTGTGGTGTCTAGCTTAAATTTATTGATTAAATACTTGGCGTATTCCATGGTTTTTAATCCCATCATTTCTGCTTGACTCTTCAAGAACGCATCCCCATCACCTATGTCGGGAAAAGCTATTTCGCCTGGCACATATCCAATATGTCTCATGATTTGAGTTGTGTCATAGTTCACCTCATGATCCATTATGTAGACACTTCCGCTATCCGGTCTGATAAAACCCATCATGTTTCTGATCGTTGTTGTTTTACCACTTCCGTTAGTTCCAACAAAACCAAAGATTTCACCTTTTTTCACTTCAAGATCGATGTTGAAAATACCTCGTGATAATCCATAATCTTTTGTCAGGTTTCTAATTTCAATCATGCTCATAGGAATGACTCAACCTCGCTATCTTTATAGTAATTTAGGAAATAGTCTTCGAGCGTAAATTGTGACTCTGAAAAATATTTCACCTGATTGTCAGAGACTTCCTTAATCAAACGATTTATCTCTTTATCGTTGATTGCTACTCTCACCTTCTTTTTAGTTTTATCGCTATAGATAATGTTCAAATCCGATTTCATAAATTGCTCATATCCTTTATCTTCCAAAAACTCAATTTTAAAGACTTTGTTTTCGTTATTTCTGATGATATCAGTCTCAATCGTTGAAATGATTTTACCTTCCTTGATAATCGACAATCGATCACAACAGGCATCCACTTCCTCAAATATATGAGTTGAAAGAAGGATTGTTTTCCCTCTTTTCTTCTCGGTTTTGATTAACTCGATAAATTTATTTTGCATGATAGGATCTAAGCCGCTGGTTGGTTCATCGAGTATCAAAATTTTGGGATCCGACATGAAGGCTGATACAATTGCCAGCTTTCTCTTATCCCCTATGGACATCTTTTTCATGCTCTGATTTGGATTCAATTCAAATAAATCCAGTAAGTAAGTAACCCTAGACTCTTCTGCATGCCGCATTTTTTTCATCATATCGATGAACTCAAGTCCACTCAGTCCGTCTGGTAGTGCAACCTCACCAGGAATATAACCGACTTCGCCCAATATCGAAGAGTAATCTTTCCAACAATCATTGCTGTTAATGGATACAGTTCCTTTATCGGGTTGAGAAAAACCCATGAGCATTCTTATTGTCGTGGTTTTCCCCGCACCATTGGGACCAAGAAAACCGAATACTTCACCCTCTTTAACTTCAAAGGATATATCAAAAACCCCCCGATTATATCCGAAATCTTTTGTCAGATTTTTCACTTCTATCATAAGCATATTCTCCTATCGTCATATTATTATCTGAACACAACTGGATGTTGTCATATCATTAATTTCAATTATAGCACTGACATGTTACATTTGCAACACTTTATACAATTGTTACATTTTTTGCCGTTTTTTTTATTGTATACTTGAATTTTTAAGTACTTTTTCAAGAAAAATATGTTGCGTAAGACAACCATTCAGACAAAAAAGGCCATTTTTTAACAAAAAATATGTTCCCACAATGGACGAAATTTGCACATATAGACAAAAAAAGCCATCGGATACCTATGAAGGTCATCTGATGGCTGATTTTTATAAATTTGAGTTAAAAATAGAGTGTTGTCAAGTATGTGTCAAGTATATAACAAGTGTTATTTTAATGAAAGCAACGTGATAGACTCTACATGATCTGTTGACGGAAACATTCTAAATGGTGTGATTGATATAATGTCATATCGACTAGATAACATTTTAAGATCTCTGGTTAATGTTTTGATGTCACACGACACATATATGATTTGTTTAATATCGTGTGCTAACAATAATTCAACTGTATCACTATCTAAGCCACTTCTTGGTGGGTCAAATACAATACTATCCATTTGGTCGATATAGTTTTTGATTTCAATGTTCACATCACCTTCGATGATGGTGATGTTTTTTAGTTGGTTTTTATTGATTTGATCCTTGGCTTGTATGACTGCATCATGATTAGATTCTATTGCGACAACATTAAATGCTTGGCCTAAGAACTGGCCAATGGTTGCCATGCCAGCATAGGCATCCAGTACATTTTTACCTGTGATATGTTGTTTGATAAACTCATACATCTTTAAGCTGATTGGTTCATTTACTTGAAAAAATCCAACTGGACCGATGTCATAAGTCAATGGTCCAAAATTAACAGGTAATGTCTTTTTACCATAAATATGTAGAACTTCGTCACCAAGTATTTCATAGTCATTAGGTGATAATGACAGATAGATACTATCACATATTGGTTTTAATAACATTACTAGCATATCTTTTTCTTTGTAGGCTTTTTTTCTAATGCTTAAAATGACCATGACCTCATGACCGTTGGTTCTTAAGGTCATGTGTTTTAATGTATCATCTATGAATGTATAGGTCTCAAATAATGCATTTATTTTTTGAATGGTTTCATTTAGGATTGGCTTTACTAATAGATGTGTATCTATATGAACGAGTGCTCTGGAATTAGCTTTATAAACACCAACGGCTAATTTATCCTTCTTAACCACATGTAAAGTTACTTTGTTTCGGTAATGGGTCTTAATACCATCCGTGATCGTATGTGATACATTAACGTCTAAGTTACCGATTTTTTTTAAGGTTTCTTTCGTTATTTTTTCTTGCCAAAGACATTCTGATGCCAGTGATAACCCTGCTAGTGGCGCATAATCAAAATAGGTATCTGATACCCTATTAGGACTTCTTTTGATGTATTCTAACACGCTAGCCTCTTGGTAATTTTTATAGGTTTTATCAATGGTCACTAAAGCAACTTCACCTTCAAACAGGTTTTTAACAAAGGTGATTTTATCGTTAATTTTGGTGATGCCTTGACCTTTATAATCTAAATCAAATACTTCTACTTGATAGGTCATTTCTTATTCTTATAGAAGAAGGCCATGCCTGCTTCTGCCGTTTCTTTATATTTTGGATGCATGTCTAATCCCGTTTGATACATGGTGTGGACAATCATATCGAATGATATTTTTCTGGTATCGGTTAAAAAGCCCGCTAGACTGGCAGCATTGATGGCTCTGATGGCCGCTACTGCGTTTCTTTCTATACAAGGAATTTGGACATACCCATCAATTGGGTCACACGTTAGACCTAAATGGTGTTCCATCGCGATTTCTGCAGCATACTCAATTTCATCTAAAGATAAATCCTCGATATAAGCCATTGCTGCTGCGGCCATCGAACAAGCGGACCCCACTTCTGCTTGGCAACCGCCGACTGCGCCGCTGATGGTGGCGTTATGTTTAATGACGTTACCGATGATGCCGGCTATACCAATTGATTCAATGATTTTATCTTCTTTGATACCTTTATGTTTGTATAGATAGTAGAGTAATGCTGGTAAAACACCTGATGCGCCACAAGTTGGGGCAGTGACAATCACACCACCCGCGCCATTTTCTTCACTGGCAGCGAATGCGTAAGCAGATACTAGTCTGTTTTGTTGTTGCGAATCAGATTCATTTGCCTTAGCGCGGTCAATGAGGGTTTTTGCTTTTCTAACGACTTTCAAATCGCCCGGTAATAAGCCTTCTGTTTTTAATCCGGTTTGAACAGTCTCTTTCATTTGTGTCCAAATGTCTGTTAAGAATGGTAAAATATCCGATTCATTTTTTAAGACATAATCAAAAAGTGATAATTCATGTGTTTGACAATAAAGTTTAATCTCATCAAACGACTGTTCTTGATAAACATGTTTGATGTCGTTTTCTTCTTTGTCATATAAAATATCCCCACCACCAATGCTTCTTACGCTAATCGAATCAAGTAAAGCGTCATCTTGATAAATATCAAATACCAAGTAGTTTGGATGTCTATTGATATCGATATTGAATAAGATTTCAACGGGCTTTGGTGATAGTGTTTTAATGATGATGGCATCGGTTAAATGGCCTTTGCCAGTTAGGGCTAATGAATTATAAAGCGTCACCTTATAATGTGTGGCGTCTATGTATTTATTTTTAACATACTCACTCGCGAATCCTGGTCCCATGGTATGGGACGAGGATGGGCCGTGTCCAATCTTGTAGAGTTTTCTTAAACTTTGCATGATACCTCCTAGGCTAAATGCCTTTAAAACTATCTAAGCTTTGATTCCTAGTATGTGCTCATACTTCTTAATTAAATAATCGACATAATAATTTGGATTAAATGCTTCACCAGTGGCTTTAAAGACTAAGTCTTTTGGTTCTAGCAGTTTACCATATTGGTGGATGTTCGTTTTTAACCATTCGTTGATTTTAACGATTTCATTTTGGCGAATGGCTTGATCAATATCGATTGACTTAGACATCGCATGATATAGTTGAGCAGAAATCGCTGAACCTAGTGCATAGGTAGGGAAATAGCCAAATGAACCCAATGACCAGTGGATGTCTTGTAAGACACCAACTTGATCTGTTTTAGGCTTGATACCTAAATATGATTTATATAGCTTGTTCCAGGTCTTTGGTAAATCTTTAGCCTTTAATTTGCCATTGAATAATTGCTTTTCAATGTCATATCTGACCATAATGTGTAGGCTATACGTTAACTCATCCGCTTCCACTCTAATGAAGTCTAATTTGACTTCATTGACATAACGAATGAAGTCATCCAATGACACTTGTTTGAGTTCTTTTTTGAATGTGTCTTGTAGTTTTTCATAGTGGGTCATCCAAAATGATGCACTTCTGGCAATCATGTTTTCATATAAACGAGATTGAGACTCATGGATGCCCATCGAGATGCCACCTTTAAGTTCTGTTTCATCATAAAGTGGGTTCACTTGTTGTTCATAAATGGCATGACCCATTTCGTGGATAGTTGAGAAAATGGCACTTCTTAAATCTGGTTTGTAGGCAGTCGTAATTCTGGTATCGACGCTTGCAACGCCACTTGTGAATGGGTGTGCAGATTCTTTTAAGACACCTTGGTCCATATTATAGTTAAAGACACCTGTTAAATACTGGTTAAATGCTTTTTGTTTTTCAGTATCAAATGGTTTTTTCAACGCCCTTGGGAACGTTTGTTTCACTTTAGCAGCCGATTTCGCAAAAGGCACGAGCTTTTCTCTTAATGTATCAAAGAATTGATCATAGTCTTTTGTCTTCATGCCTGGTTCATACATATCTAGTAACACATCATACCCTTTTAGTGTGTCAGTCTCTAAGTATTTAACCATCGTTTTTTGGAACCCAATGACTTTTTCAAGGGTTGGTAAGAAGCCTTCAAAATCATCGTTTTTACGTGCTTCTGCCCAAATTTGACCTGCCTGGGATAACAATACTTGGAACTCAATAAATTCTTTCTTAGGGATTTTTCTGATATTATCTAGTTCTTTTTTAACTAAGTAGATTTCTCTTTTTAAGGTATCTTCTAAGCTTTGGTCTTGTGATAAAGCATCAATTGCTTCAATACGTGATAGGTCTGTTTCAACCTCATAAGCGAGTGTGGATAAGACTTCAATTTGCTGACTTCTGTAGTCAATGGCATTTTTTGGGGCTTCCGTTTCTTGATCCCAAGAGATGAGCCACATCGCATATTGATAGGCTTGTTTCTTTTTTCTGAACGCTAAATACGTTTCTAAATGATTCATGTGATTTCTTGTATACTCAAAACTGTAATAGTAGTTAGAGTATAGCTTCCTTTCTTTCTATTGTTATAATTAAATCAAGCACTGTGGATTTGTTTCATGTATGTATAGCTTTGACTATTAATGGAGACTCTTACCACAGTTCTTATTTTTAATGTCAATCAGTAAGTTAGCGCTAGACGCTTCATCACAAGACTACATAAATAAGAAATCTGTGACTTACCCAGTGCTTGATTTAATTATAACAATAGAAAGAAAGGAAGCTATACTCTAACTACTATTACAGTTTTGAGTATACAAGAAATCACATGAATCATTTAGAAACGTATTTAGCG
>CAKMJY010000021.1 GCA_927433595.1 uncultured Acholeplasmatales bacterium
TTCTATAATGAAACAAGAATTCAACGCAAATTAAAAAGCCATACACCTTTAGAATATAGGTATATGGCTATCTAACTATTTATTTTATTTACCGTGTCTACTTGACAAGAGGCTGTTCATAATCCAAGTGGCTACTTTTATTATGTTCTTGTGAAGATTCGTTATATTTACCTTATAAAATTGTCTTGTTTCTTGATATATTCAATCAGTTGGTCACGGTAAGCTTTTGATGTTGATTTCTTCATATCATACATCATTTCATCTGCTTTTTTTATGAGTTGATAAATCGTTTGATTGCCTTCTAAATCATGTGCATATCCAACGGATATACTAATCACTTTTTCAAAATCATCATTCATACAAGCCTTAAGTAATTTATCTTGAAGTATAACCAATTCAGCTTGGGTTGTGTCATATAAGATAACCATGAACTCATCGCCACCAATACGTGCGATATCTTTCTCTTTGACTACCTTAAATGTGCTTTTAAGTATGTTTGCTACTGACTTTAATAAGTAATCGCCACGTTCATGTCCAAGGTAATCATTATTAACTTTCAACCCGTTTAAGTCGATTGAAAAAATACCTAGGTTATGTGTGTGTTCGATTTGTTCTATCTTCTTTTCAATATAGTTTCTATTATTTAATCCCGTCATGCTGTCAAAATTACTCAATTGATTTAGTTCTCGTAACAGTTGATAAACTTGTGTCTCATCATATAATAAAATCATAAATCCAGAATCTTTCATGCCTTTTAGTTTAAATGCTTTTTCTCTTAAATGATAGTGATCTTTACCTTCATACGATTCTTCTTCCATATTATATTCCGTATAAAGTGTCACTCGATCGCTTAATTCATCCTTGAGGCCTTTAAATGATTTACCTAAGACATTCTCTAAGGATAGCTGATACTTTTCAATCAATAACGGACTGATTTCAATGATTTTGTGATCCATGTCAGTTAATATATAGAGTTCACGCATATTAGCTAATATTTCACTTCTACCGGATGCTCTTAAGTTAAACACCATATCTTGTCTGTATATAACATCATATAAGATATAAGCGACAACAACTAATGAGATATACGTCAAGTTAATGTTAATCTCAACTAAAAACAATTGAATTAAGTTAAAGCCTAGTACCAATAAAACACCTAGTGCCATCATACGTGTTACGGCTTTATATTGTCTGATACCTTTTCGTTTTTTTAAGAATAGGAATAATAATATCACTGACGTAATCGCAATGATGTAGCTAACTAGCAAGTGATAGATGAACAAAATACCATAATCAGCACTGTATAAATCGTTAAATGTTACAAGTTCGGATCTCGTTATTTTGAGGAACCATCCAGTGTAGTTGTTTGTTAATGCAATGCCCAAATCAACCAAAAACACACCTAATAAACTATACTTCACAAACTTAGGTAGATTCATATCAACATATTGGTAAATTGTCCCAAGCATCAAAATAGAAAATAACAGTCTTAGTGTAAAACCAATCATACCTGCGTAATAAAGGATAAATGTGTTGGTAGATACCCGTTCGAAACTAACCAATAACGTCCAAAAGAACGTTGTATAAATTAGCACTTTCAAATACGTGTATTTTTTATCTTTTCTATTTCTAAACATATTGATCACTGGTATCAATGATAAGAATGCCACTAGGACAAAAATGATTTCAAATATCAGTTGCATAGCCTCACCTCAATAGGATTTGATTAATCAATTTAATCGCTCGATTAACCGTACTTTTATCATATCATACATACGGCATTGACACCTAATTTATCGTGAATCCTAGACCATTATATGTCGGTTGTTGTTATAATATATCCTCTGTTATTTCTAATGATTCTACTGGCTCAGATGCCTCTGGTTTTAACCCTTCATGCATCAACTTTTGATTAAAGAGTGGGACAATGGATATAATGATCATTAATACGCCACTTAGAAGAATGATAACTGATACATCGACAAAGTCAGAGATTGGGCCAAATACAAGCATACCTAAAGGTAAACTGATCATATGGATCAATCCAAATACTGAAAAGATTCGTCCAATGAATTGCGGATCCACCTTTTCTTGGATTAGCGCCACTAATAAAGGACTACTCAACGAAATAAAGAACCCAACAAATGCCCAAAACCCAATGTAGATAGAGAAGACATATGGTAACCCTAGTCCAACCGTTCCGATACCAATCATGATATAGGATAAGAAATAGGTTAGTAATCTATTCTTGAAGCCACCCCAAACAGAAATAATGATTGAACCTAACAACATACCAATGCCGAACACCGCTTCTAATAAAGATAGCCGCCAAGCCTCAGGACCAAATACCCTAGCAACCTGTAAGTATGTTAGGAATGACGGTGCAGCAACCATGAACATAAATAGAAAACCGAACAATAAAATGT
>CAKMJY010000022.1 GCA_927433595.1 uncultured Acholeplasmatales bacterium
TTTGATCATTCACTATTTAAATAATCAAATGAGGGTGTAGCTACCTTTTATAGATTCATATTTTAAACTTAGGCTTCCATTGGAGGTCTTTTACTATTTAATATCATTAATCACTTGACTTATTATAGTAAGTCTCCTTTATGATCATAGATCACATGGAAGACAGAAAAACTATACGTCTTCTTATCTTCAATCTTCACCCTTTGGTGAACATTGAAGACATCTTCTAGGACTAATGCATCGACAGGATATATCGCTTTTAACGCTTCAATCTTTTCAACCTCATTTAGACCCACCACTTGAATGTAGCTTTTACCAGATAGTTTCTTAAAGTCATTGGTGACTTTTAAGTCTTTCTCATAATGAAAATGTTTGATGATGGTTTCGACGTGTTCATGTTTGCCAGTATAGATTAATGATTTTGGTGTAAAGTAATCTTTAATGCGCATAAAATCCCTACTTTCTTATCTATATTATACACAACTAGGCCATTTATAAATAGCGCATGACAACAATGTTTGTTGTATTCTATGATAAAATAAAGGTGGTGATGACATGAGAAAAACCATATCTAACATGCTAACCTTGTTAGTAAGAAACATCAAAACCTTGATTTTATTCGAAACGTTATACCGCTTTTTAGGGGTGTTTTTCATATTGCCGATTGTAACATTCTTATTTCAGTTATCTATTTCTTTATCCGGTAGGACCTATATCACAAATGAAGCACTCCTTGGTTATATAACAAGCCCAATGACTATATTACTGTTTATGGTATTAGCCTTGATAATAGCCATCTATGTCTTATTCGAGTTATTCGGTTTGTTTGAGCTCTATCAAGCATCATTGAAAGATGAAAACATCACATTAACACAATTAGTCAGACGTGCGATTACAAAAGGCATTAGCGTTTTAAAGACGCATCCTGTGATATTAATCACACGTGCGTTTATATTCATTGTTGTGGTGGAATCCATTCAGTTATTAGGGTTTATTCAAACCCAAAATCTACCTGTATTCTTCGAACAAGCAGCCAGTATCAAAGTCATTTACCAAGGTATTTGGATCATCAGTATCTTGATGTTTATACTGTTCATAGAAACGTTTTTTATGATTCCTGCCCTCGGGTTTAACGCTAGTTTAAAAACGGCTAGACAGTTATTAAGGAAACAACGAATCAAAATAGGTTTATCTGTTTTAAGCATCAATTTACTCATCAGTATTGTCATCTTAATGACCAATGCGTTTATTCTATTCTCAATTGGGGTATTTGTTGGGATTACAAAGGGTGAAGTTTATATCACTTCTACCGTATTATCGCTATTCTATATACTTTATTCAATCATCACATTTTTATCTACATTGGTAATTGTCCCGCTAAACTTCTCTTATGTAGTAGCGAAATACCATACGGTAGGTGGGTATGAATTAACCACTAATCTAGATATTAAACAAGCCTTTAAAATCTCTAATCGTTGGGTCAAAAGAGGCATTGGGTTGGTGATGTTACTATTCTTGGTGTTTAATATTCAAACCTTCATCCATTTACTCAATCAAGACAGAAGTCAAATTGAGTTGTTTAACCGGCCAATGGTCATTGCGCATCGTGGGGCTTCAGGTGATGCACCTGAAAACACGCTTGCTGCAATAGAATTAGCGCTTTTTCAAAATAGTGATGCGATTGAGATAGATGTCAGGCTATCCAGTGATGATATCCCAGTGCTCTTTCACGATAAGACCATTAACAGAACCACCTCTGGTAGTGGTACGAGAATTGAATCATTAACCTTACAAGAAATAAAACAACTAGATGCGGGGTTATGGTTTAGCAACGATTATCGATATGAAGAAATCCCAACCTTGTATGAAGCTTTATCGTATGTGAAAGGCCTCACAACCGTTTATATTGAATTGAAGTCTTTATCTACAACCCTAGAGGATAAAACCATTGACATTATTTATGAACTAGATATGGTGGATGAAGTGGTGATTCAATCGTTTAATCAAACTCAACTAAAAAACATCAAAGATAAATCGAGTGGTGAATTAAAAACACTGCTTCTAATGCCTCTTTTTTACGGCAATATAAATCAATTATTTAATGACGATGCCTTTGATTATTACGGCTTCTCAGTATCGATGGTCAAAAGCAACCCTCAGTATATCGACCAGGCACATGAACTTGGTAAACGGATTTATGTTTGGACTGTGAATGATGTCGAATCAATGCGGATCGTTTCTAATTATGACGTGGATGGTATCATCACGGATTATCCACTTAGCGCATTAGATGTTGTTTATAGTGATTACAAGTTTAATTTGATGGATGAACTTTTAAGACTGTTTAATCCAAAATAAAAGTCCAAAACCGATGTTTTGGACTCTTTTTATGTTACTTTGTTATCTTGTTGTTTTTTAAGTATTGAGTGAATCTGTAAAAGGATTCTACTAACGTCATCCCTAGTAATAAGAATGACAATAAGATGATGATGATATCCATCTCATGGAGTGGATAATCAAATAAGCCTAGGTTACTATAGGTTGCTGCTCGGTGAATCGTAATGAATGTGAGCACAAATGCAGTGACCAATTGGAACGATAACCTAAAATACGTTCGATCTTTTTGTTTAGGGGGGGTAGAGGTAAATGTGAGCTCTTTTTTGATGTCTTGCAACATCTCTGGCGTTTCAAAAGAAGCGTTATAGAGTGCCTTATAATTACGTTTATTAAATTTCATTATAAAACCTCCATTTCTTTTTTGAGCTTCTTGATAGCTTTGTAATACATCTTGGTTACGACAGAGAGCGATAAACCCATTTCAAGGGCGATATCATTAAATGTTACCTCATAAATGATCTTATAGTTTATGATTTTTAACTCATCATCATTTAAGCTTTTAAACTCAAAGATGCCGGGGGAGGGGCTATAAGAGTGATCCTTAATTTTACCTAATACTTGCTCACCATCGGTGATGAATGCATTCTGTTTGGCATCTCTTAAGAGATCTAGCGCCAAGTGCTTCGATAACATGATAAACCATTGATGAAAGGCATTCAAGTCTTCTAGCTGATTAAGGTTTTTATACATTTTGATAAACGCTTCTTGGGTAAGGTCTTTCGTTGTCTCTGTGTTTTTTACGTACGTATGAATGATGTAATAGATGTATTTATGATATGCATCATATACTTTATCGAAAGCAGCTTCGCTACCATTTTTCATATCCCGTATAACGCGAACGGAAACATGCACATTTAACCCTCCTTATAACTAGACGTAATTTTGCCTACTTTTTTGCCAATTATTTTTATTATTTGAAAAGATTCTAAAGAACATACTGTGTGAATTCTTTACATCTAGTCTATTATAACACTTTTTTGGCGAATAAAGGATTTCATGCTTACGTTCATTTTCAGATTATTCCATCTAATAAAACGAAAATAAGGTTGATTTTATCCGTATATCCGCATAAAAACAAAAAAAGCGGGATATATGCCGCTTTCTAAGTATATTTTTAACAATGATTCAAAAGCCTATATTAGCTTTATGCTAAAGCCTTTGTTGGCCTTATGCAAGCACTTATACAAGTGCCTATGCTAAAGCTTTTATCATCTCGTCTTTAGATATTTGACCTCTTAATAAGCCTTTTGAGTCAACAACCGGTAAGCTATAATCATAGCCTTCTAGTTTCGTCCATAAGGATTTTAAGTAATCATTACGGTAGACTGCATCTACCTTAACGATTAAGTTATCAATCTCATTACTTCTGGATTTGGCTAAGTCTTCCCTGGTTAACATGCCGACATACTTTTTATCCTCTGTGATAAAGATATGATCTAAGTTGTTTGAATCTAAGTAACTAAAGGCATCACTTCTAGAGATGTCTTTAGATAGTGTATGTATCTTTTTGTTCATCACAGAACGGACCTTGATGATTTGTGTCTTATCGACATCACTGATGAAGTCTTTGACATAATCATTGGCAGGGTTTTGGAAGAACTCTTGTGGGGTCCCAATTTGAACGATTTTACCGTCTTTCATTAAGGCAATACGGTCACCCATTTTAAAGGCTTCATTCATATCGTGTGTAATGAAGACAATGGTTCTATTGATATAGTCTTCTAAACTTAATAGTTCATTTTGCATATCACGTCTGATGAGTGGATCTAATGCACTATATGGTTCATCCATCAATAGGATTTCTGGTTCTGAGATTAGGGCTCTTGCGATCCCAACTCTTTGTTTCATCCCACCTGACATTTCATGTGGGTATTTATCCCCTTGATTGGATAGGCCAACAACCTCTAATGCTTGTAAGGCTTTTTCTCTTCTGGTTTTCTTATCGACACCTTGAACTTCTAAGCCGTATTCGACATTTCTTACAATGCTTCTATGTGATAACAAGCCAAAGTGTTGGAATACCATGGAAATCTTATTTCTTCTATAGTCTCTTAATGTTTTCTTATCGTACTTTATGATATCTTCACCATTAACTACGATCTCACCTCTAGTAGGTTCATTTAATCTGTTTAAACAACGGATTAAAGTGGATTTACCTGAACCACTTAAACCCACGATGACGAATAGTTCTGTATCTTCAATCTCGAAACTCACATCGTTTAAAGCGATGGTTGTTTTCGTTTCTTGTTTAATGTCTTCTAGTGATAATCCTTGATCGATTAAGTTTAATGTTTTCTCGACTTCCGGTTTAGACCCGAAGATCATCGATAAGTTTTTAATTTCGATACTCATTAAGCTTCACCTCTTTCAAACTTCTTGACGAACCCTTGGAGGATTCTATCTAAGATAATGGCTAGAAATACAATTGCTAAGCCTGCTTGGAAGCCTCTACCGACTTCTAAACGACGAATCGCTAATAATACTTCTTGACCAATCCCTTCAGCACCAATCATCGATGCGATGACAACCATCGCCATTGCCATCATGGTGGTCTGGTTCACACCAGTCATGATGGTAGATAATGCTTGTGGGATTTCGATTTTAAATAACATTTGTAGTGGGGTTGACCCAAATGCTTTACCCGCTTCGACGACTTCCGCATCCACATTCGTGATACCTAAATAGGTCAAACGAATGAGTGGTGGTAAGGCGTAGATGGTGGTCGCAAACACGGCAGGGACTTTCCCTATATTAAATAGCATCACGGCTGGAATTAGATATACGAATGACGGCATGGTTTGCATCATATCTAATACTGGCTTTAAAATGCCTTCTAAGCGCTTGGATTTGGCCATCCAAATCCCAGTTGGTAAACCGATGATCACGGCGACTAAAACGGATATTAAGACAATGGCTAATGTATAGATCATCATCTCCCATAAACCAAACATCCCAATCGCAAATAGCATTAAGGATAATATGATCCCGGTTTTGATGTTATAAAGCTTAATCCCTAAGACTAAAACGATGATGATATATAACCACCACGGGATAAAGCTAACGGCAGCAAGCGTCCCATCAAAGAACCCTGCAATCAATTGTCTGATGAATTCAAAGAATCCATCGAAGTTTTTTAGTATAAAGTCTACAATCATATCAAATAAGTCTGATACTTTATAGACCAGTTGTTCTGGAAATTTTAACATGTATTTCACTCCTTCTTAATAAAAGGATGCCCTAAGGCACCCAACTAGATGTTATAAACTTGCAAGTATTTTGGTTTTAGCTTCTGCTGTTACCCATGTTGACCAAAGGTCTTCATAGTTTTCTAAGAACCAAATGGCTGCATCATAGGCTTCGACTTCGTTTTCTTGCATATAAGCTAAACCTAGATTGGTGATTTCTGTCGATGTTTGGTAGTTGCTAAAGAAATCATAGAGTTCTGGAAAGTCTTCTTGGAATCCAGTTCTAACTACCACTGTGACATCGACACTTGGGAATGCCCCAACGCCACTAGCAAAGTCAGATTCGCTATAAGGGGTATCTTCTAATAAGACCATGTCATATAACCCCATGATCCAAGTTGGTTCCCAGTTATAACCTACCCAAGGTTCACCGGATTCATAGGCTTGTTTTAAGGTCGCCGATAAAATCGCATTGGAGTCAATTGGTTTAAAGTTATATTGTGCATCTAGTGCATACGCATCCATCTTATTGTGTAAGAATTCAGTTGCACTCCAACCTTCTGGTCCACCGTAGATAATCCCTTTAGATGGATTATCAGGGTCTGGAAATAAATGTTGATAATCGAGTAAATCTTCAACCGTCACTAAACCTGGGTTTTGTTCCTGTAAGTATCTAGGTATATATAAGCCTTGTTTGTTATCGGCAAAGTTAATAGAAACTTCTTCATATAACCCAGCTTCAATATCGCCATTATAAGTCACGACATTATCACTCCATAATTCTAAGGCTACATCAATGCCTTGTGATTTTAAAGATGAGACCATTAAGGATGTATCTGCTAAGACGACATTCACTTCTGTATCGTATCCTTTTTCAATGATGTATTTGGCGATTTGGTCATGAATGGCATTTGAATCCCAGTCACCTTCGCCTAGTGTAATAGATTTTTCATTACTTGTACATGCAGCAAGCGTCATTACCGATAATAGTAATAAGGCCAACGCAAATAATTTTGTTGATAGTTTTTTCATAGTAACCTCCTGTTTTCTACCAACAAGTTTATCATAAATTCTTCATATGGACAAATCAAAAACCTTATAATAAGGCCATTATAGGATTTTTGAAAACATTTTCATTAAGTCATTTAGGATGAACTTCAGGTCATCTTAAATGACCATAGAATCCGCCTTAGTAAAGGCGGATAGTAGGGGAGATAGTGCATAAAAAAAGCCTAAAATGGATAGGCTTTGGTCATTCATGTTATATATTTTTGAAAATTTGTTGATTTACTTTGTTTAAATTTGCAGTAAATAATTAGGTAAAAACGATTACTAAACTAGGGGTTATTATAGATATAGGACACCTATTTGGATAAGTGTCCTAAATGCTTTTTACTTTCTGATATAAACAAGTCTCACGATGCCATTGTATGTCCATGATCTAAGGTGTTGAAGGCGTTTTTCAGTGTCACTTTCTTTGAATAATTTGACCCCTTTACCTAGTATGGTTGGGATAATATAGATCTGAAATAGATCAATTAGGTTTTCATTTAGTAATGGTTCAATGACTTCTGCCCCACCAATTAAAAAAATGTTTTTACCTGGTTCGTTTTTTAGTCTTTTGACTAATTCTACTGGGTCGTTGTGATAAATGATATCTTTCTCATCTGAGGCTAAATTTGACCTAGTGATGATATATGAAGTCAAACCTTCATACATATAGTGATCGGGTGCTAATTCATATCTAACTTGTTTATAGGTAGTATTACCCATGATGACGGTATCGATTTGTTTGATAAACTCATCATAGTCACCACTGGTGTTTGATGGGTCATTCCCATATAGAAAATCGACTTTACCATCTTGGTCTGCGATATATCCGTCTAATGACATCGCAATATATAATATGACTTTTCTCATAGAGCCTCCTAGGTTTTTAGATATTATATCATAATCTAGTCATAAACAAGAAAGAGGTCATGTTAAGCGATTAATCTATTTCAGTTTCTTCTGCATCATGTGCTGTTTCTACTGGCATTTCAATCTTGTCAAACGTTAATTCAGGCAATACAATCAAATACTCTTTGATTTCTTCAACATCTTTCCAGTAGAGGATATATTTTATGGTTGCTGACGTTAATTGATAAAAGCTATCCAATAAATTCTTGATCTCATCCATTTGTTTTTTAGAGAACTTTAGAACTCTTTTACCATCTGCTGTCAAATAGTCTTCATCCAGTTCAAGTTTTTGACCACTCATCAATCCTTTGATATTATGTTGTACAAACTTATAATACCCTAGATTTACATCACGGTGATTCAGTTCGAACAATAATCTATCGGGTCTATCATAAATGACATTATCTTGAAATCTTGATAAGTTATCTACTTTGTATGTATCAAAGAACGTGCCACAATAATGAATGTGTAAATTTTCCTTTGCTCTTGTCATGCCTACATAAAGGAATCTTTTATCCTCGCTAGATAAACGATAATTATCATATAGGATGTATACATTGTCAAATTCTTTCCCTTTAGCTTTATGGAATGTAGATACCAATATGGTTTCATTATCTAAAAAATCGCTTAAGTTGGATTCATAGATAAAGGCTTCTAAATCCGATAGGTAAAACTGATTTTGATTATCTTGAATGAATGCATTGAGAATCTTCAATGCTAAAGATAAATTAGAACTTGACGAAAATACTTGTGAAAGTTGATTTATCGCTCTTTGCCACATCTTCATGTTGATTAAAACGCTTATTTGATCTGTTTTTAAAGTATCAATAAATGATCTAATTTCAAGAATATGGTAAACATTGAATGTGTCATTCGACTGGATTAGTGATACAGAATTGTGTTTGAGTTTTAATAAACCTGTGATTTGTGTGGCTTGTTCGTTGGTTCTCGTTATCATGCAAGTTCGACCTTTTGGTTTATCCTGCTCTAAATGCTCGACAATAGGCAGCACTAAATCTGTCTGTGGATGACTTGTAATCGTGATTATGCCATTATCTTTTGCATACGATACGATTTCTTTATGTTTCAGACGGTTTGGTATATTCTTGACAAATATATTTGAAAATTCGACAAGATTTTTCTTACTTCTAAAATTAATCGAAAGCTCATGAAATGCGTCTTCATCCGTTGATAAAGACTTAAAGTAATCTGAAGACGACCCTCTAAACTCGAAGATATTTTGATCGTCATCTCCAACTGCAATTACTCTCAAATTCTCATTATATGTAATCAATGCTTCTATAAGCTCGACTTCATCTTTGTTCATATCTTGAGCTTCGTCGATAACAAGTACCATTTTCGTGATTTTACTTGGTTCAACATCACCGCTTCTTATCAGTTCTAATGTTTCAGTAATGATGTTTTCGGTTTTATCCAATGTGCCTACGCGACCTAAAACATCAAAACAAAATGAATGGAATGTCTTGATATCAATATAATTAGCAGCATTACCAATAATGGTTTGTAACCTTTGTTTAAACTCTGTTACAGCTGCTCTTGAGAATGTCAGCATCAATAGCTGCTCATGTCTAATATCTTCAGTTAGCAAAATAGATGCCAGTTTGTGCACCAGTAATTTCGTTTTACCACTACCAGGGCCTGCTGCAACTGCAATCCTTTGGTGGTCTTTGTCTTTAATAACAGCTAGTTGTTCAGGAGTTAAAGACCCGAACAACTCGTTAAATCTCGCTGGAGACATATTTCTCTCAATTTCTTTTTTTCTTTCTCCAGCAAAGTACTTAGATAAGAAATCTTTGTATTCAAGTTTGAAATAATCATCCACAAAGGTTAGTGCTTCATTGTAGTTCTTAATCATTTTTTCTGCATACTCGCCAACAATATGGACTTGTTCAACTTTTTGTTTATAAAATGTTTCTAGTTTAAAGTAGTCTGCCTTCGTATACTGTTTTTGTGTGTTTTTCTC
Organism: uncultured Acholeplasmatales bacterium; assembly: GCA_927433595.1. Lineage (GTDB taxonomy): Bacteria > Bacillota_I > Bacilli_A > Acholeplasmatales > UBA5453 > Paracholeplasma. Next base: position 9,526 of record CAKMJY010000022.1, read on the forward strand.
TAGTCTTTCAAGATTAAGTGGGCTATAGATAACCATAAAACCACCCTCGATTTGAATAGCACCTACTTTTTGCATGAAGTAAAGGGCATCTTCCACGTCTTGATTTGTTATTTGAGCATCTAGTAATGATTTTTGTTTATTGTAGTGTTCTTTTAATTCGAGAATTGAAAACAAAATGGCAGCATGTTCGGTTTTTTCTTTATCTTGTTCTACTAGTTTGTATAGATAGTTTAATAGTATTTCAGCAACTCTTGAAATCTTTGTGATGGCATTTTGAATGTTTTCTTTCGGTTCATTGTAGGTGATTAAAACATTGTCTTTACCATTATTCTTTAAATCAATCCATTTCATAATGCCCATATAGTTTATGAGCATTTTGATATTTTTTAGTGTAATGTTTAACTCTTTTTCAATAGCAAGGTCATTGATCTCTTTTAAATTATATTGCGCTTTTTTCTCATTAAAAACGCTTAATAAAAGCTCCAACATTTTAACATGATTATCCATGTTCTTTCTTGTGGTTGTCTCTCTTGAGGTCCTTCGTATAAATGCCTGTAAATCTTTATTGTCTGTCAAGATTTTGAGTTCTCTTAGATAGTTTACAACTCGGATAACATCGCCTTTATCGACACCTAAAACATCCGATAAGTAATCCACTCTGGTCTCTGGTATATCACTTTCTCCTCTTGTATTGTACTTACTGGAGATTAAGGATTGCACAACACGTTTGGTTAACTCAATGTCTGACTCTGGTATAACGGTTGAGCTGTTGATGACTGCATTAGCTTCTATGACACTTTTAGCTAAGATACTATTGGCGAAAACCCTAGGAGAGTTTTGTCCACGTCTTAAATAGCCTGCATCTTCTAGCGCAGCAATTGCTGTTGTAACTCTAGTGCTTAGTGAATGCATGTTTTCATCCCAGCCAGCCTGTTTTGCAATCTCAAGTGCAGATTGTGATACGTTATCACGTGTCCTTGTTAATTCTTTTACAGCGCGCCAGATTTGCTGGATTTCTTTGATGTGTAGTTTGGATTCATTGATCAGATCGAAGTGCTTGTTTAAATCAACTTCATTATAGAGTATGTAGCAGTTTGCATGGATGTGAATGTCTCGACCTGCACGGCCAGATTCTTGAACGTAGTCCTCTAAAGAACTGGATACTTCATAGTGAATGACACAGCCAACATCCTTTTTATCAACACCCATACCAAATGCTGAGGTAGCAATCATGATGGTCGTTTGATTATGCATAAACTTATCTTGTTCAAGCACTTTTTCATCTTTTTCCATACCGCCATGAAATCTAGATACTAAAAATTGATCATTTTTCAATCTATCATATAAAAGTTCAACATGTTTACGCCTTGAAGCATAAATAATGGTTGGACAATTTTCTTGTAAGATGAGGTTTCTTAACGTACTATAGCGTTCATCATCGTCTTTAACTTCATAAACTTTATATTTTAAATTGTCTCTTTTTCCTGAGGTTTCAAACAGTTTTAAATCCATGTTCAGCTTGTTTTTGAAATATTCTTTTATGTCTGTGATTACACCTTGCTTGGCAGTCGCAGTAAAACAGGACACAGGGATAGGTTCTGTATGATTTTTAACTTCTTGAATGTGTTTAATAAAATCACCAATATATAGATAATCTACTCTAAAGTCTTGACCCCATGATGAAAAACAATGGGCTTCATCAATGACAAATCTTGTAACATGTCTGTTAATCAAAAGTCTTTCAATTGTTTTGGATCTTAATGATTCAGGTGCGATATATAGTATCCCAGCTATGCCGTTTGCTACTTGTTCAATTGCTTTAGCTCTTTGTATTGGATCAAGCAAACCATTAATGGTAACTGCTGAAATGATGTTCTTATCCTCCAAGTTATCTACTTGGTCCTTCATCAATGACTGTAGTGGTGAGATAACAACCGTTAAACCTCTAGTTGTGTCACGACTCATTAAAGCAGGCAATTGGTAAGTTAAAGACTTACCACCGCCTGTTGGAAATACTGCAATTAATGATTCGCCTTTTATCGCAGATTTAACGGCTTTTTCTTGAAGTGGTACGCCATTGTAAGTATTAAATGATTCAAATCCAAAATAACGCTTTAGCGCTTTCTTTGCATCTAATTTTTCATCACAATAGGCACAACTATTACATGGTGTGTGGCGTAATTTAACTATCATTTCTTCAATCTTTGGATAAGTATTTAAAATCCATGAAGGCATTAATGATTCAATATTATCTGTACCGATTAAAGCTAGACAATAACTGAGTTCTACTGGGTTATTTTTGATGTAATCTGCAATTGGTGCATTCTCGCATAGCTTGCCATAAAACTCACTGGAAATCACTTCATCTATATTTTTTAATTTTCTAGAAAATTTTAGATACTTAAAGAAACCTGTGAATCCAGGTGTATCTTTAAGTAAACTATAATAAATATCTTTTAAATTCTCGTTTAAACTACTAAATGCATTTACTTCATCGTAAAAAAGTAAACTGCACGTTTTACTGTCATTGAGTGGATTATTAATTGAATCAGTATCCAGTTTGTCGTCCTTGACTAATCGATGATAAGGGAGTTCTGGAAATAAAAGTGTAGAAATGTAGAGCGTATCAATCAATGATGATTCCTCTATAAATCGCCTTGGTAAATCTCTTTTTAAGTAGACGAAGTCATGTCTGACGATATTATGTCCGCAAAAAAAATCAATCTTCTTAGCAAATTTGATAAATGATTTTATATCACTGCTATGAAATGTATCATTGTTCTCTTTTAAACATCCAATATCTTGAATGCGCTTTGTTCTTTGTCCTAGTACTCATCTTAGCAGCAACAGCATTATTATTAAACAGATTAATCAACTAGTAAGATAAATCCACTTAATGGTATGCAAAATAGTTTTTATCAAAGTGTTTCAAATAGACATAATACCCAAGTTAAATAATAGTTGAAACAAATAATGAAATTTCCGACTTTCTGAGTCGGAGATTTTATTTTTATACAAAATGAAATAATACTTAATAGTAAAGTCATTAAATGTTATAATTTACTTATAAGTTATACCAAATACTGATGGCGGTGCTAGTAAATGATAGGATTTATCGATACAGAAGTAAACATAAAAACAAAGCGGACATAATATCGTCAGACATGACTTCGTCTACTTAAAAAGAGATTTACCAAGGCGATTTATAGAGGAATCATC
>CAKMJY010000023.1 GCA_927433595.1 uncultured Acholeplasmatales bacterium
AGGTTATGCTAACCTCGTTTATAATCGGTGTCCATTTGGCATAAAGGGTAATACTCGTTTGTTGAGATAACAAAACGGATTTGACCCCATAGTTGTAAAAACAAATGGGGTTAAATCCGTTAAGTTAACAAACCAACCAGCAAAGTCATAACCCGCTTTTGTTGGTGCTAAAGGACTAACAATCGTACTATCAAATGGTTGTGTGATACTGCTAGTTTCACTGCCACCTTGTGCATCAAAACTTATGGTGTACGCATTAACCAGCCATTTAGCATATAAAGTAATGTCTTCATTTGGCATACTGGTTAAACTGAATGCAGTATTCAATGCTTCATCTATAAACCAACCATCAAAGGTATGACCTAATTTGAATGGGTTTGGTGGTAATAGGATGCTTGCTTGATAATCTAGACTGATGGTATCAATCGTATGCCCACCATTGGTGTTAAATACTATGTCAAATGCGTTGATTTGCCATTTGGCATAAAGGGTCATATTTGTACTACCCATCTTGCTAAATACATATGGTGTTGTTAGTGTTTCATCACTAAACCAACCAACAAAGGTATGACCAAGTTTGGTAGGGATTGCTGGTGCTGCGATACTCGTATCAAAATCTGCCGTGATATCTAAGACATCGCTACCCCCATTTTCGATAAATGCAATGGTATATTGGTTAACTGCCCATTTAGCGTACAAAGTCATATTGCTTTCTACTGCAACACCAAATGTATAGGAATTGGTCAAAGCCTCTTCCTGATACCAGCCATCAAATGTGTGGCCAGTCTTAGTAGGGACCACAGGTGCAACGCTTAACACACCTGATTCATAGATTGATGGTGAGATGCTTGACCCACCGTTTGTCACATAGGTTATGCTAACCTCGTTTATAATCGGTGTCCATTTGGCATAAAGGGTAATACTCGTTTGTTGAGATAACAAAACGGACAATGAAAAAGGTATGGTTAGTGCTTCATCTGTGAACCAACCATCAAATGTGTAGGATTCTCTTGTAGGTGTCGGAAAGTTAATCGATTGATCTGACGTTTTAATCGTCATATCGTCAACTTCACTACCCCCATTTTCGATAAATGTGACTTTAATTTCACCACTACCTGTACAGGCAGTCAAAAAGACTAGCAAGAACGCTAATCCCAACAACCATTTACGCATCCAATTTCTCCCCCTTTTGAAAGCATAAAACGCAACGAAGACTAATACACGTTGCGTTTATTTATTATTTAAATCTGTATCGTCTTCAATCACACTATATATCTTATATATAAATAAGACAAACATTTTTTTAACATTTTTTGATGATTTTGTCGTTTTTAGTGATTTTAATCAAAAAATCAGTGTTTTTTAGAAAAAAAATAGAGACTTTATTAGCCTCTATCGTTGTTTAGACATCTTTTCTTGATACATGCCCTTATCGGCATAATGAATTAATGCCTCTAAACTTGTCCCATCGCTTGGGTAAATCGCATACCCCAACGAAGCCCCAAGTTCAAAGGTATTCCCTTCTAAATTAGTGAATCCCGCAATGACTTGTCTGGTTTTCATTAAGCGTTTGATGATTTCTGTTTCCCTTGTTTCATCTTTTAGAATGACAATGAATTCATCGCCACCTAGTCGTGCAACAAAATGACCTTTGTAGATTGCCTTTAGGAATTCTCCTATTTGAATGAGTACTTTATCCCCAAAATCATGTCCAAATGTATCATTAATTGGCTTAAACTTATCTAGGTCAAGCATGATGAGTGAGAATGACACTTTTGTTTTTTGATAATTTAGTTTTAACTCATTGAAGTGATTGCTCAATTCGTGACGGTTTAATAAACCCGTTAGTGCGTCATGGGTTGCCATATAGACCAATTCTTTTTTTGCTTCACCTAACTGGGTGACATCATTGGCTAAAGAAATGATGAACTGTTCACCTAACATGTTGATGATTCTTGAAGAATAGACGGTCTCAATCATTGTGTGGTCTTTCCTTTGAAACTGTAATTCTATTGAATCAATCTTACCATCTTCTTCTAGCGCTCTAAAGACTTCTTTACGCGCTTCAGGTGTTGGCCAAATATCCAGTTCAATGGTGGTTTTACCCACAGCTTCATGTTTTTCAAACCCTAATGAATGGGTAAATGCCTTATTCACATCGTAAATCATACCATTGGATAACCGCGTTATTAGCATGATGACTGGTGAATCATAAAAGGCATTTTCAAACTTCATTTCTTCTACTTGAACTTCATTTAACGCTCGATTGTTAATCAAAATCAAGAATGCGAGTGGTAATATGCCAGTGAATATCACCATGATGATTGCCGCAACCACATCAGGAAACTGGTTCGCAAATAAATCATTATTATCAGAAGGCATTAATATAGTTATGAATACCCTCAATAAGTTAACGAACACAAACCCCCATGATACAATTTCAAGTAATCGAGACTGTTTTAAATAATATCTAGGTGTCCTAGTATACATATAATAAAGCATATAACTGAATGTATAAAGTCCTGCCAGCCCAACAATGAAATTTCGTGCAGTTAAACTTTCTTCTATATATATAAAATAGATAAAAGACGAGGCCAGCAATGTGACGAACACAGAGTGGTTGATAATATCATTTTTAATGTTCATGAACTTGGCGTAACCTCTTAGAAAGAGTGTAAACGCAACAAACACAATCAGATTGGCTATATAAATACTAAAAAAATCATCGATGGTGTCTCTAAACATGATTAAACCTGTCCCAATCGACACAAATATAATGGATATAATCCAATCGATGATTCCTCTATATCGATTCTTATTATTGAACCAAACGATAAACATGGAAAGTGCAAAGACGATGCTTAAAATTGTGCCGCTTAAATAAAGCGTTCTAACGTCAAAAATCATTTTAACCCCTCCCACAATCTTATTTTATCATAATTATCACATTTTATAATAAAATGAACAAGAAATGTGCACTAAATATGACATTCATAAGACACTCAAATCATCGGTTGATTTGATTTCTATAAAGCCGTTTCCTATACTTATGTTGTTAATTTTTGTGCGCATAATAGTCAAATCACCGCATCTCATGTTATAATTTAATAGGAAAGGGTTGATATTATGTCGATTGTGGCATTATTCGCAAACCAAGGCTATAACGTACTAGCTACCATAGGCATCGTTTTAGTGATTGGTTTAATACTATTTTTTGAAAATAAATTCATTAAAAAGAAGGAGGAGAAATGGCCTCGCTTTATATTAGCAATCTTCTTCTTCATCTCATTTGTTGTTTTACTATTAGGGGCTATTTTGGTGATGTTGGTTTGGGGATTTGATTTCAAATCTTATTACCTCAGCATTCAATCAGATGTGGTAACCTACATAGAAGCAAGCATTGGGGCATTGATTGGTACATTGTTCGTATTATTACTATCCATGTTTTTACTGAAGATTGCCAAACTAACGTTTAAAAATGTTGGGTCAAAACCTGGTCCACTTCAAAAGCGTAAAAAAACGATTGGTAAAGTCACACTTAGTATCATTAGATATTTTGTGGGCATCATTGCGTTGCTTGTCATTTTAGCGATATGGGGTGTGAATGTCATGCCTGCACTGGCTGGGCTTGGTATTATGGGCTTGGTTATAGGTTTAGGTGCACAAAAGTTTATCAACGACCTCATCAGTGGGTTCTTCATCATTTTCGAACACCATTTTGATGTGGGTGATAAAATCGAAGTCCAAGGTTTTAAAGGTGAAGTCACTGATATCGGTTTAAAAACAACTAGAGTGGTCAACTGGAAAGGCGACATTAAAATCCTGGCAAACGGTGAGATTAATACCTTAATTAATTTCTCTAAAAACGCATCAATTGCAGAAGTCGAATTTGGTATTGCCTATGAAGCAGATATCAATAAGACCATTGAAGTATTGAATCAAGCTTTACCTAAGTTATTACAACTTTATCCACAAGTCATTGAAACACCTCAAGTACTTGGTGTTACCAAATTAGATAATAGTTCAGTCAACATCAAAGTCATTTGTAAGACCTTAAATGAACAGCATTATGGGGTAGAACGTGGGCTACGTCAATTGATCAAAGAAACACTTGATCAACATGGCATTGAAATCCCATTCCCTCAAGTTGTTGTATCTTATAAAGATAAAGCATAATCCGATATGGACTTCAGCCGAGGTCCATATTTTTTTTGAATTGTAAATACTTCTAAAATATGTCACGAAAGAATTGCATGTTTCGAATCAAGTGATATAATGAAGAGTGAAAAGTAATGAAAACGACTGGTTTTTATACTTGAGGGAGGGTTACATAAATGTCTAAAATATTTAAGTTCTTATTATTCATCAGTGCATCTTTAGTGGTTGCCATAGACGTTTACCGTTTTTATGATATCCTTGTGTTACTGATTGAAAACTATCAAGATGCGATTTCAATGGTCGATAAAGAGTTATTATTTATCTTAATCAGATTGGTTGGGTCAGCATTCGTTATACTCGGTTGTTTACTAGATGCCTTTAAAGGGCTAACGAAGCTGGGTATTTTACTTGTACTAGGTGGTATCACTTACCAAATCGTTGAAGCATTAATCCCAGTTTTAACCGATGAAGTGACAAGACAAGCTTTAATCGATGGTATACCAGATTCTATTCTGTATGAAGGTTTAATCGTTTTAGGGTTCTTCTTGATCTTCTTATCTCAAAAAGGTGCTTTAGCAAGATTGTTGATGGCAGGTGCATTTGGTTACTTGATTTATCTAGAGTATGACATCCTAGTGGTGTTATTTGAAACATTTGATTTTGATCAAGTCTTAGCAGATTCTGCTAAATTAGTGACACTACAAAGTACATTTATTTTAGCTATGGGTGTATTTTGGCCACTTTACTATCCAAAAAGTAAAAAAGAATAACACATAAAAGGTGCATTTAATTGTGCACCTTTTTTTGTTTATTCCTGGCTTTTTTTACAAGCACCTGTTAATTTGGTATAATTAGAGTAAGGAGTTGATATTGTGAAAGCCATTATTACAGGCATGAATGGGACAGTTGCCCCTGTGGTTGCACAGACGTTTAAACAACATGGTTATGAGATTATCCCTTATGATCGTTCAATTATACCAGTGGATGATGAAGAGGCGATCTTGGCGTTTGTAGAAAAACACAACCCTAGGGTAATATTGCACCTAGCATTGGGTCCAAAGGAATGGGGCGAAATGCTAGCCAAGATTTGTAAAGAACTGGATATCACGTTTGTCTATATTTCAACGGTGTCGGTCTATTCAAATGCACAAAAAGGCCCATTTGTCGCGACAGATGAACCACTACCAAATGATGATTACGGTAAGTATAAGAAAGCATCCGAGGATTTGATTAAAGCCGCAAATGACCAAAGTTACATTTTAAGAATTGGTTGGCAAATTGGGACTGAAGCTGGTTCAAATAACATGATTGACTTCTTCCAAAAACAAATGAATGAACATGGCGTCATCAAAGTGTCGTCTCGATTCTATCCAAGTTGTTCATTCATTACAGATACGGCTTCTGCAATATATGAGCTAATTACAAACCATAGTCCAGATTTATATTTGATCAATTCAAATCATACCTATAGTTTGTACGAGATTGGTTTATATATCAAAAAGAAACACCCACTATTTAAGTTCCAAGAAGATCAGGGGTTTCAATACGACAACAGAATGTTTGATGTCAGAGTCCCAATCAAAAAGATGACAGAATACTTCTAATCAGTTATCATTTTATAGCTTTTTACAGTTATTTCAAAGTTATGTCATGAATATGCTTTTACCATTTGAAAAATCAACATGATTACTATATAATTCAACTATATAAACCAGGAGGTTATTATGAAATACGGATATGGATGGGTTTTAAAATTTATCTTAGCAGCAATCCTAGTAGGGGTTGGTATATACTTACAGTTCGCTAAAGATGTTGTCTTTACGATTACTGGTGTGGTCATCATTCTATTTTCATTATTACGTGTGGTACCACTATTAAAATCATTGAATAAAGAAGTACTTAGAACCATCAATTTGATTGAAATCATCTTTGATACCATCATTGGTGGTGTCTTAGTCTATATTGCCTTATCAGGTAAGGTTGAAGAATCTGCCACTTGGGAAGTCGTTTATCGTTATGCTTTAGCCTTCTTCTTCTATGCAAGAGGTTTGGTATACTTAGCAAGTGTTACCTTCTTTGGTGAAAAATCAGAGATTCCAAAATTCTTTGTCCACATTGGTGCACTGACGGTTGGTACTTATATTGCAACTAATCCGGATTTCTCACCAGAAGTCGTGGCATTATTCTTACTTGTGATTGCCTTAATTGGTGGTTTATACTTAGGTTACGATGGCTATAACGGTTATAAGAACTACCGTAAATTCCAACTAGAGTTAAACCAAGGTAAAGGCAAGGAGAAAGAAAAGGATTTAGAAAAGAAAAAAGAAGTCATTCTAGACGAACAAAAAGAAGATAGACCTTACGTCAACTAAAAAAATATGAACTAACCGAAATCCGGTTAGTTCATTTTTTATTTTATACAATCTTATTTTTTCCAGTCCGTTTGGCTTCATACAAATTAATGTCGGCTTGATGGATTAGGTCATATAAAGACCCACCTGGGTATTCATAAACCCCACCACTGATGGTGACTTTAATGTCTTTTGTGAAATGATGTTGTTCGATCGCTTTTCTAATACGGTTGGCAATCTCACGGGCCAACTTTCTAGAAGTATTGGTGAAAATCACTAAAAACTCTTCGCCACCATACCTGCCAATAAAATCGGTCTGTCTTAAGTTTTCTTTTGATAGCACCACGATGTCTTTTAATACGCTATCCCCTGTTAAATGGCCGTAAGTATCATTGACCAGTTTAAAATCATCGATATCTAACATCAATACAGATATGGATTGATTGATGTGGGATGCTTGCTTGGTAGATTCTTTTAACTGTTCGATGATGCCGCGGTGATTCAATGCACCGGTCAGTTCATCGGTGACAGCTTTGATTTCTAGGGTTGCTTTTTCTTCTGCCATATTCAATTCTTGTAGTTTCTTATCGGTAATATCAAAGACAATCCCTGCTAATAAAAGTGGTTTGCCTGTTTCATCCCGTTTGGTGATAGACCCTCTATCGTAATACCACTTATATTGGCCGTCTTTCGCAAGGATACGGTATTCAACCTCATACACATGGGTAACCCCTTTTAAGTGATCAATCATATTTTGCATGACACGATTGTAGTCATCAGGATGTAATTTCGATGTGAAAAAATCATAAGGTACAGGTGATGGAATGTCTTCTAGCTTGTAGCCTAACGCTTCTACTTTCAATGGATTAAACGTGACATGGTTGGTTGGATAATCCCAGTACCAGTGACCAAGGTTCCCTGCCCAGCCAAATGATAACCTCGTTTCATCAATTTGTTCTTTTATTAGGACATCATTCAATCGTTTTAGGGCTTTGATTTCTTCAATTAATGCTGCTTTTGATTTTTTACTGTAGTCCATAAACGCACCTCGTTATATATAGTTTATCATAATAAAGACGTAATAGGTGAATCCTTTAAGCAAATCTTACTAAAGGATTGTGGTTAATTTTACACAATTATATTGGATACAATTTAATTTAATGCATTTGAGCAAATGACTTAATTATAAATAAGGTTCTATGTTAGGATACATTTAGAAAATGAAATTGGTATAATAAAACTATACATGGGAGATGAAAAAATGGATAAACACTATCAAGTTTTTCTAGATTATCTAGACAAAGAGCAAAAAGACGACGCGTTGCTTTTTATCTTACAATTATTAAAAGACAAAAAGATTGCTTTATTAGAACTTTATGATGATTATTTAAGGCCAGCTTTAAATGAATTTGTTTGTGATTCAACGGATGAAGATTTTTGTATATGGAAAGAACATACCAGAACCTCTATCGTTAGAACCATTCTAGAGGCGACTTATCCTTACTTAATTGAAGCGAAAAAAGACGTCAAGAAAAACAACAAAAAAGTAGTCGTTGTCTGTCCAAGTGAAGAATTTCACGAGGTTGGGGCTATGATTGTTACAAATCACTTCTTATTGAGTGGGTTTGATGCGATGTTCATTGGTGCAAACACACCAAAACATGACATCTTGGCTGCCGTTAAATCTTTAAAACCAGACTTTCTAGCACTATCTGTGACCAACTATTATAACCTTGTGATTACAAAACAAATCACAGAACAGGTTAAAGCAGCCTACCCAAATGTGAAAATCATTTTAGGTGGCTTGGCATTTACCAAACCTGGAGCATTATTTAATATCGCCTATGATTATCATTTAGACACACTAGAAGCGATTAAAACATTAGGTGGTGAAGTATGAAACTAGCACTTAATATTGCCGTTAGATTCTTAAAGTCTGGCAAACTTCAAACACTATTCATCATTTTGTGGCATACGGCCAGAGACTAACTTATTTTCATAATCATAAATCTCGTTAGCAGATGCTAACTCAAACCCTCTGACTAAGACAGGAGCTGTATTCGTATCAGACAGTAGTGTGCCGGCAACGTTTAGAT
>CAKMJY010000024.1 GCA_927433595.1 uncultured Acholeplasmatales bacterium
GCCAGTCATAATGGTTGGTTCCATTGAACCTGATCCAACCACAGAATAAGAATGATTGAAAATCTTCAAATATCGATTTTGCTGAACAGCCATGGTGCCCATGACTAATAATAAGATAGAGGATGCGAAGAAAAATATCGTAAGAAAGGTTGTAAAAATCTTTAGTGATTTCTTCATTCTTGGTCACCATCTGATTCAATCAGATCAATTGAGTCAACCGGTTTTGGTTTAGCTTTAGGCAAACCATTCTTCTTCAAATGTTCAATATCTTTTATTGCTGTTTTTTCAACATCTAGTAACACTTTTTCTTGACGTTTTGCCATAGTAACTTTTAACTTTTCAAAGTCTTTTTGGAGTTTCTCTTGTTCCTTTTGTCTTTGAAGTTTGAGTTTTTTCACTTGCTTATCATGTTCCGCTTTGGCTTTCTTCTTAAGATTAGCTACAACTAGCTTATATTGTGCCTTGGCTTTCTTTTCTGCCTCAGTAATCGCTAGTTTCTCTTCTCTTTCTAACTTCTTAATCTCCTTAGCCTGTTCTTTTTCAAGTGCAGTCTTTTGAGTCTGGAAGTGTCTTTCAATGGTATTAATCTTAGTTTCAAGTGATTTATTGAGTGAATCGGTTAATGTATTGATTAGGTCTTGGTTACGTTTTTCGTTCTTCTCAAACTCAGCCTTCACATTTTCATCGACCTGTTTCTTCTCGATAGCCAAGTCTTCTCTATTTTTATTGACTAAGTCTAGGTTATCTTGTAAGACTTGTTGTTCCTTTTGAGCAATTTCTTTTTCCGCTCTCAAGGCTTCTTCTATCTTGATACGTTCTAACTCATCTTCTGTTTTTTTCTTGTTCAGTTGAATCAAACGGTTATTAGCTAATTCGATATCTTTCATCAGTTTCTTTTCATGTCTGATGGCATTATTGTAGTCAACTTCTTTGGTTTCACGGATGATTCTAGCGATTTTTGCCTTTTCTTTGGCTTTTTCTAGGTTAGATAAGACGTCATCGTCTTTAACCATTCTCGTAAATAAATCTTCATTCACTTCTAATTCAAAGTGATGTTGGAATATCGCATTACCAATTGCGATAGTATCTCTCAAAGCTCGCTTTAAACCAACTTCGTAGGTTGAACTCTTCTGAACTTCTTCATCCACTTGTTTTTTAAACAATTTAATGTTTTCTTGTAAGAAGTATTGGTTAATAATGTTATCCTCAACCACAATCGGTTCAGGTGTATCGATGTAATCATTGATGTGAATACTGGTTTGTTTTAGTGCTTTTTTGACTATTTCCTTGTCATTAATCTTGTTGTATTCATCGCGGTATACATTTTGGTTATAGGCTACTAAACTAAATGAGTTTAGGGCAAGTCTTTCAATGGCGTCTTGATAGTCATTTGTAATTGGTAAATCTTTTTCTTTTACCATGACATCATATGCCAGTGTATTATACTTATCTAAGAATAACCAAAGGACATAACAGTTTCTAAAATCCACGTTTTTCAGCATAACGTTTGTCTGCATGATTGGCGGATTAACCTTTTTCTCATTCTTAAGCATATCCATGAAAGCGGAGTTTTTAATCGAAGACACACGTTTTAATAAATACTCCACACGTGATAAAATGCCTTGGTTATATTGATTGATGGATTTATCTTCTAGGTCTTCTTTAAAGACGACATCTAGGTTTAATTCCACTTCTAAGTCTGCAAAGTTAAAATTAGATAAATAGTTGAAGTGCTTTTTTTGATAGGAAATGATATTATCCTTAATCAAATCATGTCTAGAGCGAACAAAGGTAAAAAGCCGATCAATAAGCGTCATTACGAATCGGTTTTCATACGTACCATAGTCAATTTCAACTTCTTCAGTCATGATTTTCTTAGGCATCACGACTTCATCTCTGATTTCTCGGATAAAGTGTGTATGGCTCGCTAAGTGTCTAACTGAACGACTTCTAATCTTTTTGGCTTTTTCAATTGCTACAACTTCTTCTAAGTATTTTAACCCTGATTTAGGGTTTAATATGATTTTTTCAATGCTTGGGAAATAAGACTCAATCGTCTTAATCCAGGTTTCATCAAAAGTCTTTGTCTCTGACATTGCCTTTTGATAAGCGACGCTCTTACCATTCGCTAGTTGACTATAAAAGGTTTTAGGAAACGAGTGTTCTTTTTCAAGAGCTTTCATAGTTTGACTGTATGACTGATAGAACGCACTAAACTTGTCCGTTAGTCTTTTATTCATGTCATACCACCTAGCTCATTTTCTTTAGATCAGTTAGGAATGCGATGGATTCTTTAAATACGTTTTTACCAAATAATTTATCTAATAATACCAATAGTTCACTGATTTCATCTTGTAAGAATGGTAAGTTTAATACTTCGAACTTACGTAAAATCTTACGAGCAACCATGTAATCAAGTGCTTCATATTCTGATCCACCACAACCTACAAAGATTGGGGTAAATAGTTTGATTTGTTTCATAATACGGTTACCGAATGTAATCTTAAACTTAGCAGCGATGAAATCATCTAGTTTACCTAAGTTATCGAGTGCTTTTGGTGAGATTGGATTGGCTTTCCACGCAACTTCAAACAATGACATCAAATACTCGTGACTGATTTTAACACCTTCGGTATAAGGTGCATCGACAAACTCGGCTTTCGCATTCATAACGATGGATGCGGCACGGTCATAGACTTTATCGGTAATGGTGAATGTGGAGTCATCCTTATTCGCTGTCCCAACGAACCATAGGTTTTGTGGCACTAAAATCTTACCATCCACGAAGTGTTTAGGGTCATTCGGTTGTCTATCTGAGACAACGTCAATCTTCCATTCTGACTCGTTTGGCATTTCCATGATGGATAAGAATTCTGCAAAGTAATATTCAATACGTGCTAAGTTCAACTCATCGAGTACGATAAAGTTTAAGTCCTCACGATAAGTTGTTTCATATAGTTCTTTTAAGAAATCTGTTTCATTAAACTTCTTGGTAAACTCATTTAGGTACCCAATCATTTCGGCTCTATCACGCCATGACGGCTGTACAGATATGATGGCTGAGTCATGATTAAAGAATTTACCCATGGCATATGGTAGTGATGTTTTACCAGTACCAGAAATACCTTCTAGGATTAAAATCTTAGATGAAGCCATCCCTGCAAAATAGGTCATAATAATTTTTGGATTATAGTATAGATTTAATCTAGATGCTGAGAAGTTTATGAATCTGTTGACTAATTCAGGTAAGCCCACTGTATCTTCTGCAGTCATTTGAACGGATGTAATGACATTTCTATATTCATCATCCACTTGAGTTAATTTAGGGAATCTAGAAGGACCAACTGCTTGTGGTGTTGGTTTTTGTTCTTTCTCTTTACCAGGTAATTGTGACGAGGCACTTGCACCACCCAATTTCAACATTAAAATCTTGTTTTTTTCATCTGCAAGTTCTACTGTTTTTTGGGTTAACAAAGCGACTTCCTCTAATAACTCGTCCTTATCCATTTCTGTTTTAACAAATCTGAAATAGGATCTAAATAATTGATAAACTTTGAGTGTTAGGAAAACAATAAAAACCATATTAATCCCAAGGATTATTATGGCAATCAGCCAGTCTAAGAAGTTAAACTTAGCAGTGGCATTGATTAAATTTTGAAAATATTTAGCGACATCACTAAAAAAGAAATCGGCAAACGCATCAAAAATAGTTTTGAAAAATTCGCCGATATTTGCAAAAAATTCTCTAATGAAGTCGACATAATAACGAGCAAAATTGATCATCGTTTTACCTCAACCTAGTTATGCAATATATAATTATTTTTGTTCTTTCTTGAGTTCTTCAAGTAATTCCTTACGAATTTTTTCTTTTTCGGCTTCTAAATCTTTTAATGATTGTTCTTTATCTTCTGCGTATTTAGCTTCTAATTTTTCTTTGTTAACTGCTAAAAGTGCCTTTGTAAGAACAAAGCCTTGGTATGCTAATAATATAACGACTGGTAAAATAATGAATAATGCAAAACCGACTGGTGTTTGTAAGTAGTTAACTGCTGAACCTACACCTGACCATGTACCTGTATGAACTGCTTTCACATTGTCATACGTTACAATTTGATAGTCTTTGCCAGTATTGTCACCTGCGATAACATAAGGGTTAATGGCATTCGCCTTATCACCTTGTGTGACGATATATGAATCTGTTACTTCTACCACTCTGTGTGTATTTAGAGCAGCAATGCTTAAATCGTAAAATGTAACAACATCGCCAATTTCAAGATTATCAACTTGGCTTTCTTTAATGGTTCTAACAAATAGTAAATCACCTTTGTTAAAACTATCAGAGTTGTCGCCTTCCATCGAATCACTTAGTACTGGTAAGAAACCCCTACCAAATACATTTGCGATATCTTTATCTGACTTAACAGTAAGATTCGCGATTGAAAATAGTAATAATAGTACGATTAAACCATAAAATAATACGTTACCAGCAATATTTAAGGATTTTCTTAATGTTGAATTTTTATTCATCGGCATATCTCCTATAGATTCTATAAATAACTAATATCATTATAATATAAAATATTCTTAAAATCTAGTGTTTATGAGATATTCGTGATTACGGCTATATAAAGTTAAGGTTTGCGGGTTAGCGCAAACCTTTATATTAATCAAAAAATATTTTATGCACCTAAAAGTTATTGTGCAGTTGCTTCATATTCAGCAAAATTCAATGAAACTGTTAATAATGTTTCAAAAATCGCATCAAATGTATCTGCATCCCAACCTTCAATCCAAACTCTAACTGTTACATAACCACCAAAATAATCAGTGCTTGCAGTAGTTGTTAATGTCAACACTTTGCGCCCATTTACAGTGAAGGTTGTTGTTCCATCATTGTAGTCTGATGTTAAATCTGTAAGTGCATCAGGTATATTTGGTGCTTGCGTAAGTACTCTATCTAATCCGTTTGCTTTTTCATAAGATGATGCACCTCGTAAATCTGTACCGATTGTTGTACCTGTCAAATCATATGAAACTGCAGGTAAAGCTGTAGAATTAAATACAGTGGTCGTATCAGCGCCTGTCAACAATGCTTCATCTTGAACCACAACTGGATCAGCCATATTATCAGTAATTGATACTCTTGCTGCAGAAGATGCAGAAACAGTAAGTTGAGTAGGGTAATTTGTAATACCGTCTGATTCATCTGGATCGATACCATATACAACATTATTTACATTTGTGAATGCATTGGAGTTGACCGTCCACACTTTTGCAGTGCCACCGATTACTGCGTTTGTCCAAGCTACATTTAGATTTTCAGTTCTAGATCTAAAATATAAATTAAACTCGACCCAACCTGAAGTTGCAGTTGTATTTTCCTGATCAGTAAAGTTTTCACCATCAACGCTTGTGATGTTATCAAACTTAAATGTAGGATATTTCGCTTCAATAAAGTCTTGCATTACAGTTGCTGGAATTGCAGTATACCAAACGCTGTTTGCATCTCCATCATAGTTGATTTCTTGAACTCCAGTATTAAGGTATCCAAAAGATACTTCAATACCTTCACCTGAAGTCACTTGACCTTGAAATGACCCAACAGATGCACTGTTTTGTAGTGTAAACCATGCGAATGTTGATGTGCCTAAAGCTACAACTACAAGCGCCATTGTAATAACTGATAAAACTAATTTTTGCGTTAATTTTTTCATTTGTATTTTTCCTTTTCCTTTTCTTTTTTAATGTCTTTTATGTGTTTTAAAACTTTCACATATCTTAATTGTAATAGAAACCCTTTTAATTATCGAGTGGCAGTCCACTTTGAAATTCAAATTGTATCTGAAGTTCATCATCAAATACCGCGTCAAACGCGTCAGCATCCCATCCTTCTACCCAAAAGTTAATCATAAATTTTCCAATGTGGTAGTTTCTATTTTGATTATTTACCTCATCCGATTCCACTAGGCTTGCTACTCTGGATAATTGATTATCTGGTAAGTAAGCATTTGGATCTGTAAATGTGGTCAACCCGTAAGTAACTGTTTGTTCTTCTGTAGGGAGTTCAAAATATAGATTGTGATACTGTTTGATGAAGTCTGTTGCGCCAAATGTTTTGGCGAAACCTCTTGCTGGATTACCGCTCGGGTCCCATATAAAGCGGTTTAGCTCAGATTCTAATCTCGTGTCCGTGTCGTCATATAACATTTCTACAAAGGATACTCTAACAGCGTCTTTTGCATAATATGTTCTAACCTCACCTTCAAATACCGTCATGGTTGGACTATATTGATAGGTAATCGGTGCTCTATAATTAACACCGCGCGATGTCACGTATGTACCTGTGTTAGGTAGGGCATCGTAACTCACTGACTGACTAACGTTATTCACTAAATATAAATCTGTGTACATAGCGGAGGATGTTCTAACATAAAGCACCAATTGAATGTAGTTTTTGTTAGGTACCGCTTCAAAGTCTAAAACCCCTTCAACAAATGGTATGGTTGTACCTGTGAAAGTTTGCCCATCATAAGTGGTCCAGTCCATTAACTTAGCCTCACCTATAATTGCGTTGATCTGTTGCTCATTGATTTCACTTGAATAATTGATGCCATCCAATGAAAACTCTAAATTACTATCTTGCCTTGCAGTGATGTTAAACCCATCGACACGATTGGTTTCTGCAATGATTGCCCAGGCAAATGTTGACGTTGCTAGTGTTACCACCAGTAAAATCATGGCTAATATGGCGATGTATAGTTTTTTAACCATCATTTTAACCTAATACATCAAATATCATATCGAGCTTGATACTGCCTCGTTCGCTAGAAGGATTGGTATCATAGCCTTCAATCCACATAAATAACGAAATTTTTCTAACTTGTCCAACTTGAAGCATTTGAATGGTCTCGTTGGCGACTAATTCATCTGAGATAAAATATTTAGGAACTGGATACTCAGGCGGGTAATACTTGACTTCATCATCTGGTTTCATGTAGAGGTTCTGTGTCACATTACCTTCTAAATCGTCCACTATAATTAATACACGTATGTACTCATCCATTTCTTTAAGCACATCTAAAATATTGATACTGTAGACTAAATCGATCATCTCATTACCTGAATTCTTTAGGTAAAAAGTATAAGCCATGTAATCTGCTCTTGGATCAAAGAATGACCCGTCTGTGTTGGTTGCATCCTCAATTCGAAGATAGCTATATGTTGCATCTTCCATTTTTAAGTTTTTTTCGTCTTCGAAATCAACTGGGAATGCATTTAGGCGTGTTGTCCAAACGGTTTGGTCATGATTTGATTCTGCAATTTGAATCCCACGTTGTTCAGGGACATCTGCCATTTCAATGACGAATGTACCAGTGGATAGACCGTAAAATGTGACAACCCCGAATCCGAGTGAAAGTAGACCGAACAAAATCATCCCAAGGGTGACCAGTCTTGCAAACGCGGACGCCGTTTTTTTTACACCAAGTACGGTTGATAATCTCATTCTCACACCCCTTTTCTCAACTACGCTGTATTTTTTATACAAAAAAGCCAGCTATCATTGAGAAATGACAACTGGCTACCATTTACAGGCCCTTTAGCTTTGCGTCGCTAGATTTCTCTAGTTTTGCCTTTAACATATAAAAATATTAATACACCGTTATAATATCAAGAAACAAAATCAATGTCAAGCAGAAAACTTAATTTTTTATTAAATTCTCTAAATCGGTTTCCTTGTAGTATAGTTTTAGGTTATCAAATGCCATTGGACGGGCAAAATAGAACCCTTGGACGATATCGATGTTATAGCCTTTGACCATACCCAACATATCTTCATTTTCAATACCTTCTGAAATAATGGTCTTCTGATTCTTCTCTGCAAACTCAACCAATAAGTTAACGAATCTCGATTTCACATAAGAATGTTCTTCATTTAAGAATTCTTTGGATAACTTAATCGTATCGAGCGGCATCGATTCTAACTTCGCTAGTGTGGCATAATCTAACCCGAAGCCATCAACCGCAAACTGGAAGCCCAACGTCTTTAATTGCGTGATGTTTTGTAAGACGACGTTGTGTTTGTCGAATAAGGCAAACTCAACGATTTCTAAGACGATATTTTCAGCATTCATCTTATATTTCTTTAATACCCTTTGGAAATCGACTGCTAGTGCTTCATTCATCAACTGTTTAGGGCTAATATTAAAGGTAAATTTGATGTTAGATTTTGGATAAGCTTGCTTAAATTCATAGTAATTCTTGATCAATGACTCTAAGCCCCATAAACCAACCCAGTAAATATCACCAGATTGTTCCATGATGTTAATAAACTTAAATGGGGATAATAACCCGTGTTCTGGGTGATTCCATCTCAGTAAGGCTTCAACGCCATAAACTTCTTTACTCTTAATATCTATGATTGGATGATAATATAGTAAGAATTCTTTTTTCGCAATCGCGTTTTTGATTTGATAATAGTAATCTAAGAACTCTGCTTCTGTTTCACTCATGTCTTCACTATAAAGTCTAATCGCATTACCACCAGTCTTTTTAACGGTGTAATTCGCAAGCTTTAATGAATTGATCAATGCTTTTGAGGTTTCACCATGCATTGGGAAATAAGCAATTGAAATAGATGCGGTTAAATTCACATCGGTTGAACCGAATAACGTGATAGATTCATTCACCTGTTCTTGAATACGTCTGGATAACTCATGGGCATCGCCTTGGTCGTAATCAACTGGGACAAAGATCACGAATATATCTTCTTCAAAGCGTGCAGCTTTACAGTCTTTAGGTAACGCTTGACGCATTCTTTTAGTAATTTTTTCGATGATTTTTGCCGATTCTTTTTCACCAAATGCTTGGACGATTTCTGAGAATCTATCAATATCAATATAAATGAGTGAGAACATCGCATCTTTCCCAATTTTTGAGATATAAGATGAGATTAAGCTATTCATGGCACTTCTGGAAATGATCCCTTCAACCATGATGGAGCGTTCTTCACGCCATTTACGTTCTGTATAACGGACATTGATGAATAAAAAGTAAGCGGCCACCATCGTACCTAAGGCGATAAATAGGAATATGACCAATGCAGTTGTAGGATTAATGTCGTTCACTATGTCACCTCTTCTTCATTAAGAGCGGCGCGCTCTTATCTATATTATATGCTTTTATAATCTCGATTGCATCCTCAAGTTTCATCGCTTTACCAATATAGAACCCTTGGATGACTTCACAACCAGCCTTTTGTAAGAACTTGTATTGCTTGTCATCTTCAACCCCTTCAGCGATGATACTTAAGTCTAGATTCTTCGCTAAAGAGATGATCATATTAATAATCGCGCGTGAGTGCTTATCTGAATTGGAATACTTGGTAAAGTCTTTATCAATCTTGATGGCATTGATAGGTAGTTCTTTTAAGTATAGTAATGAGCTATACCCTGTCCCAAAGTCATCTAAGTGGATATCAAAGCCTCTTGCTTGTAGTAATTTAAGCTTTTCAATGATCATATCAAATGAGGTCATTAAGAAGGTTTCAGTGATTTCAATTGAAATCGAGTGTTCTTTTAATTCATGACGTTCAAATGAGTTTACAATTTCCGCGACAAACCCAGCTTGTAGGATTTGAACCGGTGAAATGTTCATGGAGATTTTAATGTTATATGGTTCTAAGATTTTAGCCAGTCTAAATGTTTCTTCCATGACAATACGACCAATGTCGATGATCATGTTGTTGTTTTCGGCAATCTCAATAAACTCAGCTGGTGAGTCTAACTTATATTTAGGATTATCCCATCTGACTAGTGCTTCAAATCCGATGATTTTCTCACTGATTAATGAGAATTGTGGCTGTAGGTACATGACAAACTCATGACGGTCAATCGCACTCATCATATCGGTTTCAATGACTTGGCGTCTAGATAAGCTTTGCCCGAATGTCACGTCATAAACCACTGGTTTTTGAGAGTGATACGCAGCTGCTCTATTGAGCGCTAGGATGGTATTATCATAAATCTTATCTTCATTTAGGTTTTGATAAGCATCTGAATCGATGTTAAACTGACCAATTCTAAATTGTAAGACGAACTTGTTCTTATCGACATCAATTGGTTTTTCAAAGATCTTGACCAATTCATCTGCCCATTCTTCTACGGTATCATATGACGTTAAGTTTTCAAATAGAATCCCAAATCGGTCAAATGAAATGTGATAAAGTCTTGTGTGGTACTTCTCTAATGTCTTTTTAACGTTTTCAGATACATATTGTAACACTTCACCAGATAACTTTTCACCGATGACCTTTGTAATATCACCATACTTATAAATCCCAAAAATCACTAGTACATTTCTGTGTCTCATGCGTTTTTGGTCATTGCTTAAGACTTTTAAGTCAGCCTTTAAGTAGTTCATATTAGGTTCATTGGTGATTGGGTTATAAAAGGCGATTTCTCTGTGGTATTTATAGGTTTCTTCTAGTTTCGTAATATCATCACCAATTAACGCATAGGTTAAGGCATACTTCACTGGTATGAAACGTATATAAACCTCACCTTGTGGGGTTTGGAATACACACACAAACGGTTCTTGTTTTTTCACACGTTCCTTGATGTTTTCGCCGCCATCGCGGAGGGTAAACTGATTGACGTGTTTATACTTCTTAAAATTCTTGAATGCACGTTTAAAACTGGCATTGTAGAAATAGATTTTACCTTTGCCATTGGTTTTGACGATATGTGGTTTGACATAATAGTGGATGAGTCTTGCAGATTCGATGTCTTCATTTTTAAGTAATAATAGTCGGTAAAGCATGGCTAAACCAAAAATGAATAATATAAAAATGGTAATGAATGCGAACATTAAGGATCTGGTTAAGTAATCCATGGTATCGATCAACGTGTTGTATTCGACTGCTTGTCCAAAATAGATGTTGTCGGTTGTGTCTAAAGAAGACATCAAATTATAGGCAAAGAACATATCTTGTTCGAATAACCCTAATTGACTCACGCCATGAATTTGTAAAGACCCATTTAAATCCTCAAAGAACTTATCTTGATCATTATTGTTGATAGATGACCCAAGCTGTGTGGTTGAAATGAGATTGTTTTCGTCTAATAAAACATACCCATCTTTGTGAAATATCACAAATCGATGTTCAATCGATGTAAATGGGGCTAAAACGGTTTCGATATAGTGAAGCGCATCGATAAACACGATGTAGTTTTGATATTCAAACGCAATATAGTTCGTATCATCTGAGTAGTTAGCCAAAATCATATCCAGTGGATAGATGGTCACTATTTGATTGTAATAGGAATTTGAAACATAAATTGGTAAATAAGGATATAAAGTGCCTTCAATCGTATACCCTAAATCACTCTTTAACGCAACCAAGTCATAACTGTCCATGGCTTCTAATTCAGCTACAACATCCGCATTATCGGATATTAGTTCATCCACAACGTCTTGATATGCAATTTCTGTTTGGTTTATGGTGGATTCTAATTGAGTTGAAATCCCGATATTAAAAGAGGATAGATTTTCAACTGCTTTATCTGATATAAAGTTTTGTGTGATGGACATGTAAAAAAAGACCATCACTGTGGACAACACTAAGAAGAATATCGCAAAAATTGAAATTAACTGTAAGTTATACTTGCGCATGCATGTGCTCCTTATATTCAACAAATACTTTTAGAAACATATTGAAAAAGCTAACGCCCTTTTTGGTTAGTTAACATTTATATATTTTATTATATCATTTAAAGATAAAAATGCACCATTTTACAATCAAACGGTGCATTTTTTGTTTTTATAGATAATTTTTATGTGTTTATTACACCATTATTGGTGTCATTATTACACCATTAAAGATGCATACTGCATCACTACTGATGTCTTATTTACACCAACACTGATGTCTTATTTACACCAACACTGATGCTTTCCGCATCATTATTGGTGTCTAACTTACATCATTATTGATGTCTTACTAACACGAGGCGTTTGATCTTTAAGCCTGTTCTTAAGGCTTTGATTGAACATAGGAACTTGCCTTGATTCAATACGATTTGCGAAACAACTTTGATATAATTACCATCTGTCCCATTGGTCGTTAAAGTTGATTTAACCTCATCACCAATTAATATCGAGAATGGAATTTGGGCTAGATTTGACTCATTAGAGGCGATTTCTAGTTCAAATATGTATTTTGAATAGACTGCGACATTTAAACCAAAGCTGATGATGCCATCTTTATTAAAATCAACAATGCCATCTTTGATATGAATGTGTTCATTGGTATGTAACGGATTGGATAAGTTAATCTCAGTTTGTCCCCATGGGTGTTCATTCACTTTGACAACTTTTTCTAACGCAATTTTCTCATAATCAAATGCATCGGTTTGTTTTTTACGGATTAAGTTAGTCACCATATAGGTATTTTGTTCATACCCATTTGATACCACGATTAAAGTCGTATGTAACCCTTTTTCAACCATGACTTTTAAGCCTTTTTGAGCCTCAGCTTCGACATTAAAATAGTTTTTCGCATCGACGACATAGTGGCCAGTTAATGGGTTAAAGTTTTCAAGGGCTTTACCATTGACTTTAATGCCATCTAAATATGGCATAAAGAAATGTGGTGTTTTTGGTTTAAAGGCAATCGCGTGTTTATTTCTAAATGCTAATGAGTCAGAAACGAAATAAGCGATGTTTTTCGCAACCCTCTGAAGTTCACCAACCGATAAAGTCTTATTGTCTAAGGATGGGATGGTGTTATCATTCATAGAGTTATCTTTCGCATTTTGAACCACCATATATAAATCATTTTGAGCCTTAATCATCGCTCTCGTATTCGATTTATCGCCTGGCGTGTTTTCTTCGTTCATCTTTGCCCACCAGTCAGTCATGATGATGCCTTTAAAGCCCCATTCTTTTCTGACAATCGTGGTGTTTAAATCATAATTGGATGCTGCCCATATCCCATTAATTGGGTTATATGACGTCATAATGGCTTTTGCATTGGCACCTTTGACTGCGATTTCAAATCCTTTTAGATAGATTTCTCTTAAAGCACGTTCTGAGATGATTGAATCCGCATCAAAACGTCGCTTTTCTTGGTTATTAGCAGCTAAGTGTTTGAGTGTCCCTGTGACACCTGCACTTTGAAGCCCCAAGACCACAGATTTTGCCATATGACCGGTTAAGAATGGGTCTTCAGAGAAGTACTCAAAGTTTCTACCACATAGTGGGTGTCTATGAATGTTCATCCCAGGTCCTAAGAGTATATCAATCTTATAGTTGGTCATTTCAAGGCCAACTAAGTAATAAAGTGCTTCCACTAAAGATTCATTGAATGACGATGCTAGAAGCGTGCCATTTGGTAAGCTCGTTGCAGGCATCCCTGAATCCATTCTGATCCCTGAAGGGCCATCTGAACAACAAATAATTGGGAACCCAAAATCTTGAAGGGCTTCTGTCACCCCACCAAATGCACTGGCTGTCCCAGGTGTGACCTTAGGACTACTCATCCCTTCGCCTCTAACCAATTCTGCTAGGGCAGTTGTAGGGATTTGTGAGATAAAGGCGTCCAAACTGACCTTATGGTCATAAAAGTCCTTTAAATCGCGTTTTTGTGTGCATGTATTAAAGTGTTCATTTGGTTCATTTTCTAAGATTCTTTGTTTGATATCATAGGAGCGTAATGGTGTATCTTCATAAACTGCCGATACGCCAGTTTCTGTTTCTTTGGCAACCAAACGTTTAAACGGTTTGATTGGTCTTAGTGCTTCACCTAGTTTTTCAATGAGTTGATCTTCATATAGTGAGAACTCAAAATGGGCAATGGTATTGCTGATATCTGTACCGATATAAACGGTATAAGTCCCTTTTTCTAAGACATAGCTGTTTTTAAAACCAGTTAAGCCTAGTTCATCGTATGAGGCAAAATCTTTTTTATCGAATGTGATAGTCACAACATCCGATTCATTCGCTTCTAATCTGGCCGTTTTTCTAAAGCCTACCAATACCTTAGCTGGTTTACCAAGCTGACCATTTGGAGCAGACACGAATGCCATTAAGACATCTTTGCCAGGCAGTGGTCCTGTGTTTTTAACTTCAATCTCAAATTGGAATTTTAATAAGTCGTACGATTTGACTTGGTATTCAAATGTCGAATAAGATAACCCAAATCCAAATGGGTATCTGACTGCTTCTTTTTTAAATGTTTCAAAGTAACGATAACCAACATAGACATCTTCTTGATAGAAATTGTAGTCATCGCCACCAAAGTTATCATTGGATGGGTAGTCCTCTAAATGATAGGCAATCGTGTTTGGGAGTTTACCAGATGGGTTTTGAATGCCAGTCAAGATATCAGAAACCGCTCTGCCGCCTTCTTCACCACCATGCCAGACATATAGACAGGCATCAATGTCGTAAGTATCTAGGAAAGACATATCGATGACATTACCTACGTTTAAGACAATGGTGACCTTTTTAAAGTGCTCAGATACCATTTTCACCATATCGATTTCTGAGTCTGATAAATAATAAGACCCTTTGGTTGGGGTATTGTCTTTATCCTCACCAGCGGTTCTACCAATGATGATCACTGCTTGTTCAGAGAAATGCTTGGCCTTTTCGATGATATCCTCGGATAAAGGCATTTCAACTTGGCTCCAAGGTTCACTTGCCCACATCCCAGACCCAGCATTAAACGGATTGTCCTTTTGCCAATCTAGGTAGGTATTGAGTAATGTTTCATTGACCATCACGCGTGGGTTTTCCAATAACGCATCGATGATGGATGTTTTTTCTAGTGTGTTAACTAACCCACCAGACCCAGTACCACTTTTATAGTAATCGGTTTGAATACGACCAAATACATTGATTTTATCTTTTAGGGGTAATACTTTTTCATTTTTAATGAGGACGATGCCCTCGGTTGCTGCTATTCTCGATAAATCTCTTAACCCGGTTAACGGTTTATTATGATTTAACTCAAATAGGTCTAGATATTTTTTCATAAGATACCTCACTTATACATAGTATATTATAATGTTTTAATTTTAATTTGCTAGTCTAAAAAATAAAGGTGTCCAAAGACACCCTTAAGAAATTAAAGCACTGCTTTTCTAAATAGTTGATAAACTGGTAAATAAACACCCAAATTGATCATCAATAATAACACCAATATTGGTAGACCGCCCACGGTGAGTGCTAAGAAAAATGAATATAAAATCGGGACAATCAATAATGTATTCACTAAGATGGTTAAGCCATAAACCGCATATTTGAGTGGTTTAACTTGATAGTAGCTCGATAGCATACTGAGTAACCCAAATAGAGCAGGGATGAAGAATAAAAATGATGCACCGGATAGTAGATACCCACTCAATAACGCGATAGATAAGTTTAAACTAATCCCCACTAATAAAAAGGCTAAGTCTTGATTTTTTTCTTTGACTTTATGGTCATAATAGCGATATACCACATAAATGAACCCAATAAAAAACAATAAAGTGGGGACATTTGAGTGCGACATTCTAACATAGGTCACACTATAAGGCGTTTTCGCGATAAATGCCAAAAACTGTGCAAATAATAACCCTAGAACAATCCCAATGACTAATACGATTGAAAACATTTTTAAGTAATGCGGCATTTTCTTAAATTGGATTTGCTGATTCCTAACCCCTAGATAAACAAGACATCCCAAAAACAGTAACGCTAACAGGTGAAACACTTGTGCAGTGGTTTCTTTATAGGCGACAAATAGATTTGGAAACAACGTAAAGAACACTTGGTCTTGACTGCCTATAAAATAGTTGACATCACTATATTTCGCATCGGATGTAAAAGCACCCACCAACGGCTCAATTTGTTCGCCATAATGTTGGATGGAACTAACTGACAGTTCTTCATAATTATCGAGCGGTGTATGATAATGCTCTAATCCTTCTAGGACTGCGAAATTGATTCCTTGGATATCTTCATCTAAAAACTCAGTAAAATCCGTATAGTTAGGCATCACCTGATAAACAGCTGTTGCCAAACTATAAGATACTGGTAAGTTTGCTTTTCTATAAAAATCGATGACTTTATCGTTATTCGGTGAGGTTTCAAACATATATGCAGCCCCACTAATGCCTCTAGCTTCAATATTAATTAAGAACCCTACATGATCCATAACAGGTTCAGTTTTCATCATTCTTGCACCATAAAGGCCAGTCTCTTCTGCATCGGTAAATAAGATATATATGGTGTTTTTCAACGGTTTATCTTTATATAGGTTCGCAATTTCTAACATCACACCTAATGCATAACCATCATCAGCTGCCCCATATGAACGACCTAATTCACCATAACGACCGATATGTCCTCTTGAATCATAATGGCCGACTAACATAATCCCAGTATCCGATTCACCTGGTATGACACCTAATAAGTTCTTTATATCATAACTGGTATCTTCGCCTAATGTTTCTTTTGAATAGTTGTATTCATAGACATTCGTCGCCCCTAAATAGTCGGTTAACTTATCTTTTAAATACAATCTAACCGCTTCATGTTCGACTGGATCAAACACAGAGTGTGGTTCTCTTGAAATCACCTCGATGTGTTCTAGTGCTCTGATGGCTGAGAATTGGTCTGCTGCCATAGAAGGCTTTGGTGTATAAAGGACAAACAAACTGAATAATACCGACAACAAGACAAAAAGAAAGACAACACGTTTCAATAGCTGTTTCATAGAATCTCCTTATTATTTTGATATTCAAATTATTTTAATAATAGCACGCTTGTTTGAAAGAATCAACCTATAAAAGAAAAAAAGACAACCATTAGGATTATCTTTTAACTAGTTGATTTATTTAGTAAGCGATACTGATAGTAATCGATTAAACTTGCACCAATTGGGGCTGTGATTAAAATCGATAAAACGGCGATGGTTAACATGTCATTGCCTCTACTTAACCCCATCGATAGCGGGATTGAACCAATCGATGCTTGAACGGTTGCTTTCGGTAAATAAGATATCACAACAAAAAGCTTCTCTTTACCTGTCAATTTGGTTTTCAATAAAGATAAGAATACGCCAATGGTTCTAATAACTAATGCGAATAAAATGAGTGATATGGCGATTAACCCAACGCTTTCTAATGTGTTGATGTCCATGGCAGCACCGACTAAAATGAATAATAACATTTCCGCAAACACCCATATTTTTTCATACTTCTTCAATAAACGGTTTGCCAGTATTGGATAATCTTTTAAGATCATGATGGCTAAACTAATGATGGAAAGTAACCCACTATAAGGTATCCAAGCTTTTTCAAGTCCAATTAATAAGAAAGATATCCCTAAAATAACCAATACTTTAGCAGTATCCCTGACATGGATTTGTTTAAACAATCTGGATAACAAGAACCCAACGCTTAAACCAATAAGAATGCCTAAGAGGATGCTAACAGGTAATAAGATAATGGCACCAACATCAAACTGTTGTGTCTCAGTTAAGGATATACCTAGTGTGAATAGTAAAATAACATAAATATCATCTGCCGATGCACCTGCCATCACCATTTGAGGTACCTTATTCGTATACCCTACTTTTTCTTCAATCAAACGGATCATTCTCGGTACAATCACAGCTGGTGATACCGCTGCTAAAATCGTTCCCAAGATAAACCCATCTAGGATAGACCAGTTTAAAAACAATGTTGTAAATAAAATCGTCCCAATGATTTCAAAGGTTGCTGGCAAGAATGTTAATAATATAGCCCCTAAGCCGTTTTCTTTTAAATCTTTGATATCCAGTAAAAAGCCAGCTCTTAATAAAATCACGACCAACGCAATGGTTCTGAGTTCACTTGAAATCGTTAAAATACTGGTGTCGATTTGATTTAACACAAAAGGCCCTAATATTACTCCAGTGATGATAAACCCAATTAAACTTGGTAATTTGATGGCCTTAAAGATAAAGGACAATGATAAACCCAACAGTAACATATAAGCGAGTGATAATAACATAAAATTAATCTCCTTTATAAAAAAAACTTCTACAACAAAAAAGTTGTAGAAGTCATCAGCTTTAAAAGCGGTTTTAGCCGTGCTAAGGGCGAACCTCATGCCCATAATTAGGATATGCTTTTTTTAACATTTTGTCAATCCTCACATAATTTTGGTTGATTTCTTAAACAACCCTTTTATTTGAAGCAATTTCTATCACAATTTATAATCTTATTTGATATAATGACCCCAAAAGGAGGCATTATCTCTATGAATGAAAAATTATTAAAGCTTAGAAGATTTAACATGATCATGGGTGGGTTACACTTGCTACAAGGCATTATGATGTTATTTTTAGCCTCATCTGTGATTCAAAAGATTGGTGAATTCCAACCAGATGTCACACAGTTTTATATTTATTATGATCAAACCACGATGTCACTTGAAGTCACACAACGTGTGTTATTCAGTTTACCATTCGGGGTATTGGTTGCGGTGTTCTTATTGTTATCCGCACTAGCACATGCCATCATCTCGATTCCAAAGAAAACGAATGATATTTATAACCGCGATTTAGCGTTAGGTATCAACAAATTCAGATGGTTCGAATATGCTTTATCTAGTTCTGTGATGATCGTCTTAATCTCTACATTATTCGGGGTTTATGATATTGCAACCTTATTATTAATATTCGTTGTCAATGCATCGATGAACCTATTTGGATTAGACATGGAATTACTCAATGCTGGTAGAAAAGAAAAAGTTAAATGGGGTCCATTCATTTGGGGTTCATTCGCAGGTATTGCACCTTGGATCGTCATTTTACTTTATATGTTCGGTACTGGTGACTTTGAAAGAGTCCCTTGGTTTGTATGGGCAATTGTGGGTACCTATTTTGTAGCCTTTAATACATTCCCAATTAACATGATTTTACAATACTTAAAAGTTGGTAAATGGGCAGATTACCTATATGGTGAAAGAGTCTATATCATTTTAAGTTTAGTTGCGAAATCCATTCTTGCTTGGCTCGTACTATTCGGTGCGATGCAACCTTAAAAAATGTAAAAGTGAACCAATCGGTTCACTTTTTTTCTACCATGGTAATGGGTTATCGCTGATTTTAGTATCATAAAGTTGTTCTAATCGCTTTTTCATTTGATTAGACATTTTTTTCTTTGTATATGTGACATGCTGTTCTAGTTGATTCAGATTTTGAATGCCTGGGATGGCATAACTAATCGCATCAAAGCTATAAATGAACTGCATCGCAAATGGTGTGATATTATCGCTTAGTGTGATGCGTTTAACCTCATCCACCAACTGACTTCTTCTTTGTTTTTGTTCAAGTGAGTATCGGTCTCTAATGCCTGTAAATACTGTGTCTTGATCGTATTTGCCAGTTAACCAACCAGAATCCAGTGGTACTTTTGTAATGATCATGACACCTTTTTCTTTTGCTTGATCAAATAATGCCTTTGGTGATTGGAAAAATACATTAAATAAAATCTCTATGACGTCAAGGTTTTGACTAAGTGCTATTTCAAATTCGGCTAAGGTATCAATAGAAACCCCATAATGCTTGATTAAGCCTGCTTGTCTTAAGGTGTCTAGCGCATCAAAATGCGCTTTACTCTTCAACACTTCAAGTGGTGGATTATGCAATAATACAGCATCTAGATAAGTCGTTTGAAGACGCGTAATGGAATCTAAGATTTGTGGTTTTAGTGCCGCTATGCCAAATTGATTAGACCCGTCTTTTCCATGGCCTAACTTAGTATTGATAAAACAGTCACTTCTATCTGATTTCAATGCTTCACCGATGGCTTTTTCGCTGTTACCGTCGCCATAATTAGGCGCAGTATCAAAAAAACGTACACCAGATTGATATGCTTTTTGAACCAAACTGACTGCTTCAGCCATTGTCATTTGATTCCAAAGTGGGTTGGCCAGTTGCCAACCGCCAAAACCTAGTTTATTCGACATTTTTTTCTCCCAAGACTAATTTATAGCCGCCTTTACCGTATCTAACACACGTGGAAATTCGCGATAACGTCGTTGAGGAGATTTGCGTTTCTTTGATGATTTGTTCGTAGGTTTTACCAGCCAATAAAAGTTTTGCCGCATGAATCCGTTGGCTCATCGCTTCTAATTCTTTTTTGGTTAATAAGTCATCAAAAAAAGCATCACAGTCTGCCTGTGTTTTTAGTTTTAAAATCGCTTCGAATAATTCTTTTTTCGCATCTATATTATGATCCATAAGACCTCTATTTTAGATACTTATCGAGCCTGCCTTGGTGATCAGTGATATTATCTAAACTTACATTATAAATGATACTTGAATTCTCCATAAAAAGCAATCGTTCGGAGATGCTTCTCGCAAATGAGACATCATGGGTGACGACTAAGATGCCAATCCCTTTTTGTTTTAGATCCAGAATGATTTTTTTTAAATCGTCAATCGATTCCATATCCAAGGCACTGGTTGGCTCATCAAACAACATGATTTTAGGGTTAGCCATAATCGCTCTCGCAATGGCAACACGTTGTTTTTGTCCACCTGAGAGCGTCGATGGATAACTGTTGATTTTATCTGATAATCCCAAGTCTTTTAAGACACTTAAAGCCTCATCCATGACTTGTTTTTTATCCTTTTTAAATACTTTAATCGGTGCCAATGTGATGTTATCATAAACCGATAAGTGATCAAATAAGGCAAAGTCTTGAAAAATAAATTGTAACTGTTTATAAGCCGTTAACTTGTCTTTTGAATTTAAAGCAGTTACCTCTTGCCCAAATAAATAGATTTGGCCTTCATCTGGGGTTTCTAAGTTTGATAGCAATCTTAACAATGTCGATTTACCAGACCCAGAAGGTCCGATGATTGAGACAATCTCATCTTCTACTTTTAAGCTGACATCACTGACCGCTTTCAAAGAACCAAATGTTTTAGATAGATTTTTCGTTTCTAATAGTGTCATATGATTACCTATAATATGCTTTCTTTCGTTCGATTTGCTTAAACACATAAACCAATACATAGGTCAAAACCAAATATATAATGGCTGCCACAAAATAGGCTTCTACCCTAAAGTCTCTTGCAACTGTATCTTTTGTGTTGCGCATCAAATCAGAGATGGCAACCGCTGAAATCAAAGCAGTATCTTTAACCAATGTAATGGTTTCATTGGCAATCGATGGTAACGTCTTTTTAACCGTTTGAGGTAGCAAAATATAAAGGAATGTTTGTCTTTTGGATAAGGATAAAACAGAAGCTGCTTCATATTGATTTTTAGGGATTGCATTCATGCCACCTCTAAAAATCTCAATGAAGTAAGCTGTATAATTGATGATAAACGTCACGATTGCCCCCCAAAGTTCAGGGATTAAAAAGAATTCACCAAATAGGATAGGTAGCCCGTAAACGACAAAGAACAGTTGTAATAAAAGTGGTGTCCCTCTAATGATCCAAGTATAAAGGTCTAATAAATAGGTGATGACCTTGATGTTGGAACGCTTGAGTAACGCAAGCAATAACCCAAGCGGGATAGAAAAAACCCATGTTAAAGCAAAAACTGTTAGCGTGACTTTCGTCCCGTCTAACAAGTTTTCAAGTATTAATCCAATGTAATTCATTAGTCTCTAACGAATAGATCAGCACCAAAGTATTTGATTGAAATTGCGCTGATAACGCCTTCTTCGTATAGCTCATCGATGATTTCATCGACTCTATCTCTTAATGCTTCATCACCTAATCTGAAGCCAATACCATATTGTTCGCCACCAATGATTTCAGTACCAATCGCATAAGTGGTACCTGTTTCTTTTAATACCACATATCTTGCATAAATTTCATCGACGATGACTGCATCTACTTGTCCTGCGTTTAAAGCAAGGATGGCTTCTGCACTGGTGTTATACTTTTTGACTTCGCTGACATTATCTAAAATAGTTTGGTTCTTAGATACTGAGATATCTGCAGAAGACTGATTTTCAACACCTAGATTTTTACCTGTTAAATCTGCAATCGTATTGATATTCGCACTGGTTTTCGCAATGATAATCAAGTTATTGTTAAAGTATGGTTTTGAGAAAGTCATTTCAAGTTTTCTTTCTTCTGTGATGGTTAAACCATTCCATACAGCATCGATGCGCTTAGATTTTAATTCTAATACTTTCGCATCCCAATCGATGTAACGTGTTTCTAGTTTAATCCCTAGTTTATCCATGACAGCTTGTGCAAGCTCAATGTCAAAGCCAGTGGCTTTACCATTTTCGGAAAATCCCATTGGCGGGAAATCCGTAAATCCTACCACGAAGGTTTCTTTTTCCATAATATACTCTAAGTCAGTCTTTGAAGATTGACAGCCTGCTAGGCTAAAAGCTGCTAGTAGAGTTAAGGCTAATAAAATCATTTTTTTCATAATATTGGGCTCCTTTTATTTAACTGTGATTTCATTATACTTTATCACACTAAAGTAGTAAAGGGGTAAAGTAATGAAAGTGTTTTCACTAAAAAGGTCTCATTGCTTAGTATAAATACTAAAAAAAATCGATGATCATATGATCACCGAAATTTTGTTATAAGGCACAGTCTGTATCGCAAGATGCATCACTGTTATTCATGACTTTAAGGGGTTGTTCTTCTTGCCAAATTTGATTGAACGCATTTAAGAAATAGATTTCATCTTGTGCACCTGATACACCGTATTTGCGGTTAATCACGAAGAATGGGACACCTTGAACGCCAATTTGTCTGGCTTCTTGTTGTTCAGCTAATACCAAATCATTGAACGCGTTGTCGTTTAAAACTGTTTCAACTGCTTTTTCGTCTAATCCGATTGATGATGCTAGGCTGATTAGCGTTTTGTAGTCACTTAGGTTTTGACCCTCTGAGAAATAAGCCTTCATCAATCGTTCACCCATAAGATCCCCTAACCCTTTTGATTGCGCATACTTGTGTACGCGATGCGCATCAAATGTGTTGGTCATTTGAATGATGTCATAATTGTAAGTCAATCCCACAGTTTTAGCATTGTCTTCAAACATCTTGAATCTCTTCTTTGCTTGTTCAATGCTCACTTGATGGCCGCTTGCAAATGCTTCATATGCACTGCCCACCATTTGTTTTGGCGCATTTGGATTTAATTGATACGCCTTGTAAATCACTTCGACTTTGTCCTTGTTTGAAAACTTGCTTAAAGCAGCTTCAAACCTTTTTTTTCCGATATAACAAAAAGGGCAGGCAAAGTCAGACCAAATTTCTATTTTCATATTGTTTACCTCCACAATGGCTATATTATAACAAATGATTGTCTCGTTTTCTTTTGATTTGCTTAAGAAAAAACGCACTGGTGTGCGTTTATACTATATTATCTGAATAGCTTCAAATATGCGCCATAGCCTTCTTTTTCCAAATCCTCTTTTGGGATAAATCTTAAAGATGCGCTATTGATACAGTATCTTAGACCACCTAAGTTTTTAGGGCCATCGTCAAACACATGACCTAAGTGGGCGTCTGACTCCTTAGATTTCACTTCAACCCTAATCATAAAGTGACTGTAGTCTGGTTTTTCTTTAATGACGTCACTTTCTAGTGGTTTGGCAAAACTTGGCCAACCACAGCCAGAATCAAATTTGTCATTGGATGAAAATAGGGGGGTCCCATCTAAGATATCGACATAAAGACCTGGTCTTTCTTCATTATAATATTCGTTTTTAAATGGTGGTTCTGTATACGCTTCTAGTGTTACTTTCTTTTGAAGTTCTGTTAACTTCGATAAATCGACTTGTTTTTTCATATGATCACCTACTTAAATTCTAACAAATAACTAAAAAGGATGCGTCTATTTTGCTTAGAAATAGGTCGCATCCTGAAAGTGATTTTGTTTTTCTATTACCGTTTTAGCGTCAATTGGCTGGATATCTATAATCGCACTCACATTGATTAGCCCATAAATATGTGGGTAATAGTATTTATTATTTGCTTTATCTTCAAAAAGAATCGGTGCTTCTAATAAATCTGTTTCTAGCCAAACTTGATAAAAGTCTGGTTGATTAAACTTATCTACAATTCTTAAGGCTAATTCTTTGGTACAAGCGTGGATGAATTTACCTTTTAAAAGTGATTGTCCAATATAGTTTTCATCTTCTTTTAACGCCTCTTTAGGCATGGTGACGAATATTTTCATGATAATCTAAGCACATCTGTACTGACTAAGATTTTTTCATCTTTGTATAAGACCAGGGTTAGCTCTAGCGTTGCATGTAGTATCTTACATGTATCACCATTTTGGTATGCACCCATTGGATATAAAACCAAACTTTCGTCTAGTACTTCTTTAACAAAAGCTTGATGGACTGGTTCATGGTTTTCCTTGATGTAAGTCACACCATGAATGGTTGTTTGTGTTCTGACATAAACTTCATTCTTATACTCTTTCGTTGTTTTGGAATCTATGAATGTCGCATGGCCATTTTGATAGAGTTGTTTATACTTTAAATCTAGTTTATTAGCCGGTATATAAAGGATCAAAAACACAATGAAAAAACCACCTATTATTGCTAAAAACAATAAAAAGAAATTCAGGCTAAACGATAACACAAATAAACTCGTAATCATCAGTAAACCAATGATCACCAAATCTAGAAATGCTAACATCATGAATAACGTAAGTCGCCTTGTTTTTAATATCCAATCTCTTAATGTCATATTAGTACCTCATACACCTACATTTTAACATAAAAATAAAACAGGTCATTGGAAATATCCAATATCACCTGTTTTCACATGTTCTTATTTGTCTTCTATCTTACATGTGCTCACACCAAATAGAGTGTAAAGCCCACAAAAGCTAAATAAGGCGGTAAGCGTTAAAACACCTGCGAATACGAATAATAGAATCCCTAACCAGAATGTGTCACTTAAAACAAGTGCGCCTGATATGAGCAAAATTAGGGCTAAAACATAACGAATCACTTTGTCTAACGAACCGACATTTTTCTTCATTTTCATATATTAAGCCTCCTATACTGTGATTATATCAAAGTCGTGTTTCGAAGCGATATGATTTGCATAATATTAATTCTTAAAGTTCTAAAACGTGGTATCCAGCAGCTTTTAGTAAACGGTTCATCATCGCATACCCTAGTTCATCTGATTCTTTATAATAAATGAATATTTCATCCATTTGCCAATCGTCCATATCTCTTAAGGCTTTAAAGATGTTCTTACTCATCAAAGCAGAGTCATGGATTGACCCAAGTAACCTTAATCTAAACCCATGAAATAGGTCCTCATATTCACTTGGGCAAATGATGGCAACCTTTTTGTTGTGGTGGGTGATTTCAAAATCTCTGATGTAGTTTTTAACATGACTTTCTAAGCCATTGATTAATGTGACGTTGCCTTTCGGTTTATAGTGAGTATATTTCATACCTGGCGAACGGACTTCACCAGTTGGCAACTGATTAGATAAATCTAGAACTTTCTGGTTTAAGACACGTTCTATCATCGATTTGGTAATCGCACCAGGCCTTAATATGGTTGGCGCTGATGTCATATCGATTACAGTGGATTCTAAGCCGATGGTTGTATCGCCTCCATCGATGATGGCATCGACTCTACCATTAAAATCGTCGAATACATGTTTAAATGCGGTGGATGATGGTTTACCAGATATATTCGCAGATGGCGCTGCAATTGGTCTATTTGATTGTTTAATGAGCTTTAATGCAGCCTCGTGGTTAGGCATTCTTAACGCAACCGTCTTTAGTCCACCTGTGGTTGTATAAGGTATTAAGTCATTTTTTTCTAAGATGAATGTGATTGGACCAGGCCAAAACGCATCCATTAAACGCTTAGCTTCTAGTGGTACAGATTTGACATATTGAAAAACATCGTTTTTGTCGGCGATGTGTACAATTAAAGGATTATCGGATGGTCTGCCTTTTGCACTATAAATGGCTTTAGAAGCATTTGGATCTAGTGCATTACCACCTAAACCATAGACGGTTTCGGTTGGAAAAACAACGAGTTTCCCAGATTGGATTAATTTTGCAATTTCACTACTTTTGTCTTTATCATCAAGATCAGACATCAAATAGATTTTGGTTTCCTTTACCATCTTAACAACTCCTTAAAAATCAATCCTTATTATATCACTAATTGACATTTTTTATAATAGGAAAATGGTGATAACGACGTCATCATCAACTGTGCGTTTGAAAAGGCATATCTGATTAAGGGATTTATTGCCTTAATAACTTGACTTAACTGATACTGATAAGGTAAAATGAAACAGTCGAATTAAAACATAAAAATCTTTTTTTAGACTGAACAAGCGGTAATCTCTTTAGATTATGCAGCCGGGCCTTTAGGCAACAGCATACTTAGGTATCTGTGGGACAGCAACCCACAGGTTTTTTTTATCTCAGGAGGCATTTATGAAAAAGCGCGTGAATCAAGTCATCCTCATCAGTTTAATTTTAAACCTCATATTGACTGCCATTAAATTATCGTTTGGTTATGTGGGTGGATCACACGCATTGGTGAGTGATGGTTATAATTCCTTATCCGATGTGTTTGTATCGATTGTATTGGTGATATTTTTACATATCGCCCACAAAGAACCAGATGAAAACCATCCATATGGTCATGAAAAATATGAAGCTTTGGTTTATTTTATATTAGGGATGATGTTAATTCTAACGGCTGGCTTAATCGGTTTTGACGGCATTAGAAACTTAGTTCGTTATATGAACGATGAGATTGGCTTTGTTAAACCGTCACTATATACAGTATTTGTTGCAGGTATTGCCATCGTGATTAAAGTCTTTTTATTTATATTAAATAGACAAGCCGCAAAAAAGTTTCATTCACCATCATTGAAGGCAGATGCCCTCAATCATCTGTTTGATATATTTTCAACCTCTGCTGCATTAATCAGTATTGTCTTAGCACAAATTGGTCTATTATATTTTGAGTTTATCGCTTCGATCATTATCGCTTTAATCATCATTAAATCGTCATTATCCATCTTAAAGGAGGCGATTGCTTTCTTAGTCGATGAAGCCCCAAGTTTAGAGGTAATCGAAGCCATTAAAGAAACTGCCTTAAAGGTCAATGGTGTTTTAAGAATTGATGACATCAAAGTTAGAAGACATATGAGTCAATACTATGTCGATATGGAAATTGCGGTTAAAAAAGAACTCAGTCTAAAAATGGCACATGACATCAGTGAAGATGTTCACGATACCATTGAAGACGTATTTAAGGTCATTCACTGTATGGTACATGTTAATCCAATCGATTAAGGCGGAAACGCCTTTTTTTGATGAAAAAAAAGACTAGTATCGCTACTAATCTTTAAAAAATCATCTTACAACTTGTGGATTTTGATGCCTTTTTTCTTTGCATTACGGATTTTGTTTTTCTTAAGGTGTTTACCTCTAGAATCTTTACCATGTACTTGCATGATGATACTCCTTATAAGTGGGTTTATCAAATAAACCACATATATCATACGCCTTTTTAAAGCCGTTTTCTACTGGTAGCAATATGATTTTATAAAGATTATATTTAAGCTGTATTTTTGAGCATTAAAGGCTTGCTTTTAAACCTGTTAGTGCTTCAAAATGTGCCAATTCGTATGGTGGGAAGAGTATCGTAAATGCCCCCAGTGCATCTTGAATCTCTAATTGGTAATAAGGTTTCATCAAGAGTGTATCAAACTGGTTGATGCGGATTTTATATGCCTTATATGGTGGCTTATCTATCCAAATGTCTTTGTTCCATCCACTGACCAATGCAACTTTTTTAATGGGTGTGATGGATTTAAAACTTGTTTTCTCAATTTTACCAACCATATATGCATCCGCAAAATAAAGGTAGTTGTCATCCGTAAAAAATGATAATTCCATGAGTAGAAATTGA
The DNA here is from genome assembly GCA_927433595.1 of uncultured Acholeplasmatales bacterium. Lineage (GTDB taxonomy): Bacteria > Bacillota_I > Bacilli_A > Acholeplasmatales > UBA5453 > Paracholeplasma. The sequence continues at coordinate 27,950 of CAKMJY010000024.1, forward strand.
AAGAAAGGTGCTGTGTTGATTTTTTCTTTACCCTTGGCAGTCAATTTATATGAATATTGAAAGACGTCTAATCTTTTATGGTCATCTGGGATATTCAATTCTGTTTTTGATAATTGAACATGTTCATCTAATGTTTCTGATAACGCTTGATAGGGTTCACTTTGTTCAACCTTTTTTTTATGGATACGCTCAACTATCCAAATGGTTAGCCCTAATATAAGGGCAATCGGTCCAATATAAAATAAATATGGTGCATTATTGTAGGCCGTTTCAATCGATACGTCTGAACGTATGATGCTTGAAACGATGATGATACCAAGAAGCAAACTGATATACTTGATCACCGACCAATAAGTTTTTAAGCCAGCTTTTCTTTCGAGTTCAAATGCTTCTTCAAGTTTGTCATCTAACGCATCATTGAGCTCATTATCTACTTTTCTATCTAAGAAAATATGGCCTTCTATATCTGTTATATTAAATCCTTTTTGTTTTCTAATGCTAAATATGTTTTTCATGTTTATCTCCTGTCCTACATTTTGAAGACCTAAGCTTGTTCAAGATAAAAAATTGAGCCATGCTTAAAAGAGTATTTATTTTTGATGAGAATAGTTTGATTCAAATTTGCCTCATTGATAAATACCGGTTCAGATGTTTTGTAAGTACCTTTAGGGTCAGTTGACACTTGCCAAGCTAGTCTAATTTGATGGTTACCTTCTAGTGTTATAATCAATGTTTTACCATTTTTTATGACGCCAATGGGTTGTTCTAAATCGTCTAACAGTATAAAAACTGGGACAAAAAGTCCATTAAATTTCTTGTCTCTTATAAATTTTAGTTCACTCACTTTATTCCCTCACTTTATTGTACAAAATCAACCATATAATGGCAAAATCGTACTATCTTTTACCCAAATTTCTTAATAAAAATGTATTATCAACCAATCCTTCATTGATATAGGTAATTCTCTTTTGCTTGTGCATTATTCGATATCCGTGATTGGTTGGTTCACATTGAATTTCATCTCTCTTGAAAATCCTCTTTTTGCCAATGATATTTTTAAAGTGCATTTCTTGTTCACTAAATGTTACTCGGAACAAGCTATAGAGCAAAATAAAAAATATACCAAGAATCAGAGTAATTGAACCAAATATCGCTGCAACAATACCAAAAATAACGTCGTTTTGGTTCTCAATAATGCCTTCTACTGAAATGAATAAAGCGTAAGCAAAAGGGGCAATTAGCAACATTCCAAGGATTGAAAAAGTAAGCCCAAAAATGAGAGTCATATAGTTATATTTTATCTGAATTTTCGGGTGAGGCAGTTTAATGGCTTCATCAGAATCGATGACTTTAAGATGACGTGTCAATGGCAAACTCGAAGTTAGATAAGGAATTCTGATAATAATATTGTTACTATGATAGATAATGGTATGTGCAGACTGTGTATAATATAGACATTGGTCATACTTGTAGATTTTCTTATTCCCTATGAATCGCGTGAAAATAAAGTGGTCTGCTTCAATTTGAATACCCCATTTCCTGTAATAATACATGAGTAAAAAACCAATCATGCTATATGAAAATATACCAGATGTAGCGATGTTTTTTTCTGATAACGGCATGGATGATGGGTAAATCAAAATAAATATTATTGTAATCAAAGCTAAAATAACAATTATTAAACCACTTTCATAATAAAGTTTAGGTTGTTTGATAGTTGGTTTTATCTCTTTAAGATTTTTATAACTTCTATCTCTTAGTATAATTCTTAGAAGGGTTGTTGTCATAATGATTGGTATTATATAAATCAGATAGTCCATACGAAGCTCCTTAAGTCCTAAAAATCTTGCAAATAGTGTGATTCATGTTCTTGTTGAAAATACTGAGTGTTACTATTTCAAAGTTAATAAACACACATTTTCAACATGATAGGTTTGTGAAAACATATCAACTGGTTGAATTTTATCCACATTATATAGTTTTGATAGTTGACGTAAATCTCTAGCCAGTGTTTCTGGGTTACAAGAAACATAAATGACTTTCTTTGGTTTTATTGCCATAATGCTTTCAATGAAAGGCAATTCTAATCCTGCTCTTGGCGGGTCAACGACAATCGCATCTAGGTTAATTTGGTTATCTTGTAAGAACTGGATATAATCTTTCGCATCGGTTGCTTCAATACGGAAATTGGACACTTGATTCAAACTTGCATTTTTTCTAGCATTTAAAACAGAGTCTTTATTGATTTCGACAGCAACCACTTGTTTCACATAACTAGATAAGATGATGCCAATCGTCCCAATCCCTGCATAAGCATCTAAGATTGTGTCATTTTTGGTTGGTTCTAAGAATTCAATGACTTTGTTATAAAGGACTTCTGTTTGTTTGCTGTTGATTTGATAAAATGTCTTACTACCAATCACAAATCGCTTATTCAGTAAAATATCTTCGATGTACCCTTTACCAAATAGTGTCTTCTCTTGGTCGCCTAAGACCACTGAAGTTTGACGTGGGTTAAAGTTATGGACCATTGATGTAATCTCTGGATGGGCCTTTAATAAATCTTTCAAGAGGTTGTTTCTACCAGGGAAGAAACTAGATGGTGTGACGATGATAACCAAGATTTCTTTGGTTGCTTCACTGCGTTTGATCATCACGTGACGAATGATACCTTCATCCTTATCTTCATCATAAGGTAGTAACTTATGTTTTTTCATCAATACTTTAATGGTGTTGATGATTTGATTGCTGATTTTATCTTGAATATCACAATCATGGGCATTGACAATTTTATGGGTGTTTTCTTCATAAAAACCGGCAACAATCTTTTGTTTGTGAATGCCATACACCATCTGAATTTTATTGCGGTAATTCAATGGATTAGCTGAGCCAATGACTGGTAAAACTGGGTAGTTTAGTTTTTCTTGTGCTAAAAAATGAACGACTTGTTCATGTTTTAGTTTGAGTTGATTTTGGTAGCTTAAGTGCTGTAGTTGACAGCCACCACATTGGTCATAAATTGGACAGACTGGTTTAACTCTATCTGGACTATTTGCAATTCTTTTAACGATTTGTAGACCTCTTTTTGTGAGTTCCAAAATGGCTTTTTCGCCCATCAGTAGGTTTGGGACCAAATAGGTTTTGTTGTCAAAATCAATGACTGCATAACCGAGTGGATTTACTTTTTTTACTTCTAATTCTTTTGTCATGTTATAGTGCCTTTATCTTCTCGATTTCAACTTGTATTTTCTCGATTTGATGGGGTTTGAAACGAGAGAAATCTACCCCTCTAATATAGGTTTTGATGGTTTGTTTTAGATAAGGTTTATAATATATCCAAATCTGTAAACCATAAAATGTTTCTAAAACAACACTGATTAGCGGATGGTCTAATACCTTAAGATAATCAATCAGGTGTTTATCATAATCATGTTTTTTATCATATTCTAATGCTTTTAATACCATACCGATGCCCTTTAGCACATAATCTTTTTTCTCATGATACAAGAAAAACTTAAAGTCCAGTTCATGGATGAGATTTTCTTCGATGATTTCTAGTATTTTCTCATAAGCTAAGTCTCTGTATCGGTGATTTGGATCGTCTAATGCTTTGATTAAATCGGTAGCATTAAAGGCCATATGGTGCATGATGACATCATCACATATGTCTTTGATGATATCGATGTTTTTCTTATAACGGTAATCTACTTTAACCGTGCACACACCAAAAAGAGCCGTATCAAATCTTGGCTTCGAACGGTTGATGGCATGTTGATCCGTTGTATAAAGACCCAAATACGTTTTTGTGATATCAAATGCCAACATCACATCATTGGTGATTTTAAAGGCTGGAATTGAGAACATAATCACTGGCTTTAAATTGGTTCTTTTTTCAACATGTAACAATAAATCATCGATGATTGCTTTTTGTTTTTTATCTAGTACCTTAAAGAATTCTTCCATGAACTACCTCTATAACATTACGACATTGTTTAAACGTTCACCCTTGATATAGCGATGGATATTGTCGCTTACTAGCGCGGTTAATCTGTCTAGCATATATGGTGATGATGGGGCATTATGCGGTGTGATGAATACATTTTGCATCCCCCATAACTTTGAATCTTGTGGCAGTGGTTCAGGTGTGGTGACATCCAATCCTGCTCCTCTGATCAGTCCCTTTTCTAATAAGTCGATTAAAGCATCTTGATCAATCACGTCGCCTCTACCGACGTTGATGAGTAGTGCATCTTTCTTCATCATACTGAGTCGCTCATGATTGAGTAAATGATAGGTGTCTTTCGTAATTGGTAAAGTCACAACCACATAATCACTTTTCTTTAGTAGTGTTTCTAAGCCTGCTAAATCGTGATAGGTTTCATCAAATATTGGGTTTTTATCCAAACTCTTTCTGTAACAAATAACTTTGGTGTCGAATGCTTTTAATCTTAATGCCGCTGCACTAGCCAGTGACCCAGACCCCAAGAATCCAACGGTCGACCCATAGATTTCTTTTTCAAATGGATAGCCTTGCCATGTTGCAGTTTGCATCTGATTCATATACGTCTTCACATTACGGTTCAAAACCAAGATTTTAGTGATGATATCTTCTGCGATTGTAATCGAATAGACATCTTTTGCATTGGTTAGTGTGATGTTCTTTTCTTTTAAGTAATCCGAATCAACTTGATTATAGCCTACGGTTAAAAGCTGTGCCCACTTAAGATTCGGTAATATCGCCAATGTGTCTTTTTTTAGGACACCTGGTGTGACGATGGCTGCCTCCACTTTACTGGATAGAACATCTGTAAATGTCACTGTAGGAAACTGTTTAACTAATTGTTGGTAATAGGATTCCCCAATTGTATTTTTCTTAATGTATATATGCATAAAAACCTACTTTTTCATCTTTACAAGATAATAGATTAGGGCAGCTGGCCAAAACACGATCAGCAAAATGATTAGAATGATCATGTCATCGCTGATTTTGTTATCGGTTCTATTATTTTGGTAGTTGTTGTTTTGGTAGTTATTATATTGCTGATTGTTATTTTGTTCAGAACTGGTTTCATTAAAAAAAGCTGACTTTGTCCCACAAAAAGGACAATAATGATCGTCATTATAATACGTTTTACCGCAATTGTTACATTTAACTTGCTTAATCTCTTCCATAGACACCTCGACTAAAAAATATTTATTTATATTAAGAGTATAGCATAAAGTTAAAGTGTTTTATATAGGTAATCCAGGACTTTTTATGTCTCCTTATACATGGTATAATCATCTTAAAGGATGTGTTATGATGAAAATCGGATTTATTGGTGGTGGCATCATGGGTTTACCTATGGCGCTAAACTTAAAAAAAGGTGGTTATGATGTCACTTTATATAATAGAACGTATGAAAAAATAAAACCTTATGAAGACCAAATTCAAGTGGTAAAAACATTGGATGAGCTCGTCAAAGATAAAGATATTATATTCACCATTGTTGGTTATCCAAGTGAAGTTGAGGCATTATACTTTGAATTATTTAAAAAGGTTAAGCCTGGTGCTATCTTAGTTGATATGACCACGTCTTCACCAAAATTGGCGAAGCGTCTATACCTTGAAGGTAAAAAACATCAACTAAAACTCTTAGATTCACCTGTTACTGGCGGCGACAAAGGCGCAATTAATGGGACCTTATCAATCATGGTCGGTGGCGATGAAACTGCATTTAATCTAGTGTTACCACTACTTAAAACCATGGGTAAAACCATTACTTACATGGGCGAATCTTCAAATGGGCAAACCATGAAGTTAGCCAATCAAATTGTGATTGCATCTAATATCGTTGGGATAGCAGAGGCCATCACATTCGCAAAAGATCACCATTTAGATTTGAATAAAGCACTGGATGTCATCAATGGTGGTTCTGCTCAATCATGGCAGGCACAAAATAACGGCCCTAAAATGGTCCTTGGAGATTATAAACCAGGTTTTTATATCAAGCACTTTATCAAAGATTTAAGGTTGGCAATAGATGAAATGGGGACGACATTGCCTAATTTGGTTCAAGTAGAAGCCCTATATACCAAACTCAATCAAATGGATTTAGGCACACAAGCCATCATTGAAGCCTACATTCAACACTAAAAAAATAGGGGTATAACGTCATGCGTTATGCCCCTTTGTGTTTACGTTTTTCATCGTACATGAGTTGATCGATGTGATTAATAAAATGTTCGAAATTATGATAATCATCACTGAATAAATCATAGCCAACCGATGTAACAATATCAAATGGATAGGATTTGGTTTTATTAAATTCGACCAGCTGAGCTTTGATATCTGCTACTTTGTCTTTTAAGATATCCTTTGAATCTGTATGAATGACACCAATGAACTCATCGCCACCTAAGCGCGATATGATGCTTTTATGTCCGAGTGTATTTTTGGTGACTTCCACCACTTTTTTGAGTGCCTTATCACCATATTGGTGACCGTGCTCATCGTTGATATCTTTTAAGTTGTCTAAATCAATATAAAGTGCACCACATGGTTCATGATCACCGGTTGTGATTTTTTGATTAACATATTGAAAGAACGATTCTCTGGTCCATGCCCCAGTCAAGAAATCATGGTGAATGATGCGCTGTTGTAAGAATAAATAGAGCAGTATTAAAGCGAATGCCACACTTGGCCATATGAATAGTGTCCCATAAAAAGTAGCTTGAATGACACCACCTAACATGGGTATGGAGGTTGCAATCAACAGTAAAATTAAGTCTTCTCTGACAATGCCTTTTCTGTTATTAAAAATCATACCAGCCGCAATAATCATATAGTAGTATGTAAATATCGTACTCACTAAGAAGAAATCGCCGCGTTGATATATGGCATTTTCATCAATGTAGAACACCCAATCCGTAAATGGGGTTAACAGTACAATCGTTACGTTAAAAATTTGTGGGACAATGATGAAATACTTATACCCTTTAATCGTTTTTGCACGAGGTATTAACATTTTTCTAAGTAACTGCATCCAGTATAACGATAATATCGGTCCACCTAGAAATAAGGCCATTGACATTAAGACACGTAATTGGATGATGAGTGGATCTGCGTTTCGGTCAAAAATCACCGTTAATGCTTCAAAAATGAGTTGGAAGATAATGATTAAAGCCGTGATTAAATAAGCTCTTGATAGCTTATCTTTAATATCTAGTCTGTAAAACGCAACAACCGATACTAGAAACAATAAAAAGGCTGCAGCAAAATTGATGTCAACCTGATGAAATATGCTCAATCTCCCACCTCCTATTTATAATAATTATATCATATTATAATTTGCATTGTGTGTGCTTGATTTCTCTTCTTAACCAAAAATAACCTAACATTAATAGTAACACAGATGCTAGCTTGTAAGGCAAACCTGCTAGAGGTAAAACGGCAACTGAGAATGTAATCCCGATGACAGCGAAAAACGCAATCACACAAGATGTACAACCATATGTTAATATGCCAAATAAGACTGAAAACATCGTCATGAAGGTACCTTTACCTTCTTTTTTGGTCAAATCGACCATGGCACTGGATAAGTTAAACATGTGTGCTGAAAATAGACTCATCCCAATGTTAATGACTATATTGATGATGACCAAATATAACCCGTAATCCTCAATCATCTTCGAATAACCACCATTGAGTGAATCTAAGATGAAATAAATGAATAAGAATACCGCTGAGTAAAGCAAGAATAATAAGATGTATTTTTTCTCTTTTTGTTTTTGATAAACCAAATCTAGCATAAAAGCCTCCTAAATTGATGTATGAACACATATGATGTGTATCTATATTATACCAACGAAAGGATCTATTAATGGTAGATATGCAACAAAGCGTAAGAAAAAAGTAACCCAATTAGACGTCTGGATTACTTCTTTTGAAAACCTGTTCTGTTTTGTGATCCCCAATGACCACTTTCTTTTAGACTAGATATGGTTGCTTTAATTCGGTGCAAACTCATCAATTGTCTAAAACCAAAGTTTTCGGCAATCGCAATCATAATCATGATCAACGTATGCTTCATTGGATAAAAATCATTTCTTCTTTCTGAAATCCATAAACTAACAAGCGATATATAAATACCATACCCAATGGTTGCGTAGAATAACAAAATAACCAATTCAACATTTAGTATGCCCAAGATAAACCCAGCGATTAACGCCAAATAACCAATCAGTTCTAAGAATGGGCCCATCATTTCAAAGATGAAGAAATATGGAAACCCAATGAGACCTGGTTGTTTATACCTTGGGTTGAATAGTAACGATCGGTGGTAGCTTAGGATATCTAGCAACCCCCGTTGCCAACGGTTTCTTTGTTTCAATAAAGATGTCATATCAGACGGTAATTCTGTGTAACAGTTCGCATGATGGACATATTCAACACGGTAAGGCAACTTGTCTTTAATGGCTTTATACGTTAATCTAACGACCAACTCCATATCCTCACCAACGGTATCTTTCTTTAAATCACCACTGATGGTTAGATACCCACCTGTGTCGATCAAAGACTTACGGTTAAATAGGCCAAAAGCGCCAGAAACAATCAATAAACTATGTAGTTTGGACCAACCAATACGGCCGGTTGTAAAGGCTCTTAAGTACTCCAATGTTTGAAAACGAACAATTGGGTTTTTACCCAATCCGCTTTGTTCAATCTTGCCTTTATCGACTATACAACCATTGACAGGGACAATATTACCACCCAACGCAATGTGTGTTTTCGCATCATCCAGCGTCACACTCATCAGTTTAAGTAATGCATCTTCATCTAATAATGAATCTGCATCAATCCCACAGATGTAATCATTTTTAGCGACGTTTATGCCTAAATTCAAGGCATCTGCTTTTCCGCCATTTTGTTTATCAATGACAATTAAGTTCGGTATTTGTTTAGACACATAAACGCTTCTAAGCGGTTTTGTCTTCAGTGGCAATTGAAAAAACGGGTGCTTGCGTTCTAGTTCAAAGTGTTTGACTAAAACACCAATGGTATCATCTTTTGAGCCATCATTGACGACAATGACTTCATATTTAGGATATTTTAAGTTTAGGAGTGAGGTCACACTTTCAATGATGCTTTTCTCTTCATTGTAAGCTGGTGCGATGATGGAAATACTTGGTAATAAATCATGTTCAAATAATAAGGTCTGTTTTTTGATAGACCACATTTGATCACGTTCATTCGCACCTTTAAGTGAAAACAACAATAAAATCAGATAAATCGAGTTTACTGCGATGAAGTAAACCGATAAATACGTATTCAGTGAAATCAAGAATGGCGTTAATAAAGGTTCATTTGAGAAAATCAAGTCGAGGTTTAAAAAGAAAAATAGAATTGGCATAAACGTAATCGCAACGACAATCCAGAAGACTGTCCAAATGACTTTGGTTAGCTCAACCGGTGCTTTTTCTCTAACAGAGGTTGGTAGTGGTTTTTGAATTAACCCTAACTTGTTTAGAATGCGTTGATTTAAGTAAATCGAAAATTCATCGAGTAGAAACTTATCTTGTGTCGCATACTTCTTAATGATATTGAGCATGATTTTTTCGACTTCTTTGTCTTTATTGATGTTCATAAAGTCGATGAAATCTTCTACGATATGTAGTTTCAATAGGTCTTCGATGATTTCGGTAATATAAGGATAACTATCCGATTTTAGTTTTAACATTAAGTAGTCAATGTGGTGAGATAACACCCTAGAAATCGCCAATCTTTGATGTTCTGTTTTGGATTTCGGATAGTAGTTCAGTAAGTAAATCAACAATGTTTTTGAATCGAATACAATTCTGGATAATGCGTTCGCACGGTCCAAATCTAAGAGTGTCCCATCCATGGCATTCAAATGGTAATCAACCATTTCTTGTGTGACTTTAATAGCGGATGCACGAATCGCTACTTTTCTGACCTCTAGGTCTTCATGTTCCAAAAAATGATCCGTAATAAGGTCTTCAGGATACATTAAGGATAGTGCATATAATGCTTCTTTTTTGATATCTTTATGTTCATTAGCTTGTTCAAACTTATCGAAGGCATATTGTCTTAAATTCGCATCGAAGACATTGCTTGCTAGATAAAGTAAAAACTTTTTGATGCGAATGCGTTCATCTGTAAAATATTTACTGATAAAGGGTCTGATGACGTCATAATTGTTCTTAAATATCGCATATACCCATCTTGGATAGGATAAATCTGAGTGACTCAAACTATTCATGGCTAAATCAAATATCCGCTCATTGATGTGCGCCTTTAAAGCATATAAAATGAAAAAACGAACCGAATCATTTCGCTCTTTCTCAAGTCGTTTCTCAAATAAGCTTTTCACATCTTTTAAGTCTAGTGACTGTAAGTAAAACACTGCTAGTTTACGCTTATATTTGGATAGACTATTTAAATTTCTATATTGTTTTTTACAAAATCTGGTTTTTGAAATATCTTCAGTGATCTTTTTTCTAACCGCTGGTTCAATCGATACTTGTGTTTCTATATCGATGAATGCATTGAAGAAAAACTTGGCTGATACTGGTCTTTTAATGGGCTCGTTGTCAAAGTATCTTTTAAATAAATAGTCTCTTGCGAGCCCTTGACGGATGCTATTTTTTCGGTTAATACGCTTTTGAAGTAAGATGAGTATGAGTAAGAATATGGTGATGCCAACAAATACACCAATGGCCATAAAGATGATGTCTTTATTCATAGGTTATTTCGCTTTTCACGCATACGTTTCACGTGGCCAATCAATTCTTCTGGAATGATTGGTTTTTCGATGATTAAATCGACATCCAAGACATTCCCACGTTTAATATTCTCAAGTGTTTTGTTGTGCGATACCATGATAAATGGGATATTCGCATGTTCCTTACTCTCATTCAAGTGACGTTTTAACCCAAACCCATCCATTTTCGATAAGTTAATCTCTGAGATGATTAAATCGACAGGATAACTATCGACGATTGTAATCGCTTCTTCAACGGATGCGGCCATCTTCACCTCAAAGTGAATGCGGTTAAATATACGGTATAGCATATTTCTGTTGATGTCATCTTCATCGACTAATAAGATGATGCCTTCTGAGGCAACAGGTAAAATCGATTTTTGATCGACAATTTCGCCATTACCGATTTGTCTAGCAAAGCGGATACGTTTATCTAACAATGTGAAGATTTGTTTGATTTTCTCATTGGTCGTTAGAACTGGACTCACTTCATCTAGTGTGACAATCGATAAGCTTGCAGTGACTTTCTCAATGAACAAAATGGAGTCTCTAATGGCATTTCTAACCTTTAAAGCAACCTCATTGATTGTTTTTGGTGAGACCATTTGGATATAAAGGATGATACCAGGGCCGCTTTGTTTAAAAAGCGTCGCTTCTTCTGGTATGACTTGAGTGGTTTGATAAGCTAAATTTCTAATTGCTTCATCCCCAGTTTCCTTACCATATCGTTTATTCAGTTCGTTGATTTGGTCTAATTGGATTAAGATGTAACCAGTGGTTTTATGTTCTGGCATTGGGGTAGTTAAATCTTTTTTAAGTAGTTCTCTAAAGAATTGTTCATTATATAGTTTTGTGATAGGGCATCTTAAAATCGCGTCTTTGGTTTCTTCAACTTGATTGGAGAGTTTCTCAACGCTTTCTTCTAATTCCTTATTTACTTTTTGAAGTTGTTCATTGGATTTTGTAATCTCCACCATTTTTGACATGTAAACCGTTGGCAATTCTAACCCAAAGCTGTTGTTATATCGTTTAACGAGGGGTTCTAACATGGTCAACCATACTAAGCCTTTTTTCGCATAAATAAACTCAAAAAACGCATTCCATAATTTATAACCTGCTAAGCTGGTCGATTTTAGTTCGAGTGGTTTTTTAGACAAGATGAATTCTGACTTAGAAAATGTGTCATAAATTTCATCTTGATCAATGTGTTTTTTCAAATGCGTAATCATATGATTGATGATTTCGATGTAGTTAAACTCTTTGGCAAATTCATCGTTATACTTAAACACTTGATAGGTATTATAAAAATCCAAATGGTATTCATAATCAATCATTTGGTCGATGTCTTTTAAAATCATGGTACCAAAAGCAGGTAAAATGGTCTTGATTTGATGTTGTCTGATGCGTTTTAATGGGTCTTTAATGTATTCACTGGATGGCATATTGGCTTTATGATAAGCAAACACCAAGTTTTTTAAGTCTGTATCTTTACTATCTGGTTGATAATAACTTGAAAATAGGGTTGATGAACACAGTGCATTTAAGTTAGCCTCATAGCTCATGAACATGAGCGGAAAAGGTAAGAATTGCATCGGTAAAAAAGTGAACTTGAAGTCGTTTAAGAATAAACTATATTCGAGTCCTTCAATGGTTTCAATGTCTTTAGATATGTCATTTTTAAGCAGTTGTTCTTTGATGGGTTGAGTGGTTATAATCTGCCCCTTAAATCCATCGACATTCAATCGTCTCATCGTATTGAGTAAGGATAAAGACGGTAATTGAATGATTAAGTGTGTAATTTCGCTGATCTCACAATAAGTATTAATTTGTTCTTCAAACAGCATAAATTGATCAACCGGTGGTAGATCGATTAAGACTTTTAACGTGTTAGATGAAAACAAGTATAGATTTTGTGTCTCATGTTTTTGGATAAAGAAAGGTCCAATTGGTTTGAAATGGATTGATGTTTTGATTAAGTTATTGTCCATCTTACCCACGCCCCTTGCCGCACTATCTAAAGATATTTTACCATAATTAGTCTAAGTTATAGAAATATTATAATGAAGACTGTTATCTTTTAGCCAAGCGAATTACCGCTTTTGATAAAATTGATTATACTTGAATTTTTATCAAATAGCCGTTTTTTGCACATTTTGTGAAAATATGTATTGATTTATGAGATAAAAGCCTTTATAATGGTTGTAAATTCGATGATTGAGAATAGTAACTTATATACCTTAGTATCAAGCGAGTGCATGGTGGTGAAAGATGCATATACATAAGTTTAAGTGAATGGCCTCATGAGAAGCGGGGTGAACTAATAGTAGCCTAAGCCGTTACACCTACGTTATCGGGTGAAAAATATTAAAGTCTTAAGTGATGGCGTATTTTGATAAGGAGAAACTTAGTTTCTTAAATTTGGGTGGTACCACGAGCAATTCGTCCCTACGGGTGAATGCTCTTTTTTTATACCCAAAAACAAAATATTCTCTTGACTTTAGGAAAGGAATCCTATGGAATTCGGGAGTTTTGGCGGTCAGTTCTTACCTGATCAGATTTTAAAGGCAGTAAAGAAAGTTGAAGAGGCATACTTAAAGTACAAAGACGATGCAGACTTCAAACAAGCGTATTTAGACTATTTGAAAGATTATGTCGGTAGACCTTCTCTTTTATATGAAGCTAAACGCACAAGTGGTTATTTTGGTGGGGCAAGATTATTCTTTAAACGAGAGGACTTAAACCACACAGGGGCTCACAAGATCAATAATGTCATTGGTCAAGCACTACTTGCGAAAAGAATGGGTATGAAAAAACTCATTGCAGAAACGGGTGCTGGTCAACACGGGGTTGCAACCGCAACGGTTGCTGCACTACTTGGTATGGAATGTGAGATTCACATGGGTTATGTGGATGTATTAAAACAAAGTTTAAATGTATATCGCATGGAAATGCTTGGTGCGAAAGTGGTTGCCGTACATGAAGGCTTAAAAACCCTAAAAGAGGCGGTTGATTCTGCACTTGTTGCATGGGCGAATGAACTAGACACCAGTTTTTATTTAATCGGGTCTGCAGTTGGTCCTCATCCATATCCAACCATGGTTAGAGACTTCCAAAAAGTCATTGGCGAAGAAATAAAAACTCAGCTGAAAATAGCTGAGCAATGTTTACCTGATTATGTCATCGCCTGTGTTGGCGGTGGGTCAAACGCGATTGGGGCGTTCTATGATTTTATTAAGGATGAATCAGTTAAACTCATTGGTGTTGAAGCGGCTGGTTTAGGCTTAGAAACCAAAAAACATGCAGCGACCATGACACTTGGTGAAGTTGGCGTCATTCATGGGATGAAAACATATGTGTTAAAAGATGAAGACGGCGAGATTTCTGAAGTATATTCAATTTCTGCTGGCCTGGATTATCCTGGTGTTGGTCCTGAACATAGCCATTTAAAGGCAACCAATCGTGTGAGGTATGAAAGTATCACAGACCAAGAAGCGATTGATGCGTTTATGTTAACATCCAAACTAGAAGGCATCATACCTGCGATAGAATCAGCGCATGCACTTGCATATGCTTATAAACTCATACCGACCTTACCAAAAGACCAAATCGTGGTGGTTAACTTATCAGGTAGAGGCGATAAAGACGTTAAGCAAGTCGCAAGATATTTAGGACATACTTTAGTCGATTGATCGCTTATATATCAATTGTTTCTCTTCTTTTTCTAATGTATACCCTAAAAATGTTTGTGGTAAGTCTTCGATTCGATCGATTTCATGTTTCGTCACATGATTCAGTAAATGACCACGCATTTGCTTATTAAAGACACTGATCGATTTACATTGATTATCCTTGCAATCTAGGAAGGATACCTCATATACATCAAACCTATTTTTATCTAATAAACTAGAGAACTCTTTCGAAGCTAAGCTGAGAATGGGTTCTTTTTCATATGGTCTAAAAAAAGCATTAACTGGCTCTTTCCAAAAGGACTTTAAATCAAGGCTAATCGTAAAATCCAGTCTATAGGGTTTAATCCCATCAAATGGTTTTATGACGCCGTAAAAGGCATCTATGATAAAGGTCTTTTCATTTAGATACTGTTGTTGTTTTAAAGACATACTTGGAAAATCTAGTGCCTTAAATGCCTCGCCTTTATAAAAAGACATCGCTTGATAGTTCAACTGTTCTTGAAAAGCATGATAATACTTAAAGGTATCGTCCGCTTTACTAAGTGGCAATTTAAATAACGATAAAAATGCTTTTTTAGGCAGCTTTTTTATTCGATTCATTAACTGCATGGTTTCTTTTTTAAATTGATAGTTAGGCTCAGCCAATTGATTCGCGTTAAAATCAAATGTTTTGGCTGGTGCAAATAAAATAATCATGATATCACCATAGAAGATTATACATAATAATCCTATTTCTATCAAATTTGACTGCTTATTTATCTAGAACTCTCTTTAAGAATAGTTGGGTTCTTGGGTTACTTGGATGATTAAAAATCACTTCAGGCTCATCCACTTCAATGATTTCCCCTTTATCCATGACGATGATTTTATCTGCAAATTCTCTGGCGAATGACATTTCATGAGTAACCACAATCATGGTCATCCCCTTGGTCGCAAGTGATTTCATCACGTTTAGAACCTCACCAATCATTTCTGGGTCAAGTGCAGAGGTTGGTTCATCAAATAAGATGGCTTTTGGGTCAACTGATAAAGCACGTGCAATCGCGATACGTTGTTTTTGTCCACCGGATAATTGATTTGGATAATTGTCTTTTTTATCTAAAAGACCTACTTGTTCTAGTAACAATAGAGATTTCTTAGTGGATTCAGTACTGTTTCTTTTCTTCACATGAATTTGCGCAAGGTTTAAGTTTTCCAAAATGGTCAAATGTGGAAACAAATTAAAATTTTGAAAGACCATTCCAACACTTTCTCTGTGTTTCTGAATATCAAATGATTTAGATAATATGGAGATTTTTTCCATGAATATATCCCCACTGGTTGGTTTTTCCATTAAATTGATGGTTCTAAGCAAGGTTGATTTACCAGACCCAGATGGTCCAATGATGACACTCACTTTACCCTCTTCAAAGTCAATCGAACAATCGTTTAATGCTAAGGTATTGTCATCAAATCGTTTGGATAGATGTTTTATTTCAATGATATTATTTGGCATCGCTCTTCTTCAATCTCCTTTCAAAGTATGACATCAATTTAGATGTTGGGAATGTTAATAAGAAATACATAATCGCGACGACTATATAAGATTCCTTAACCAAGTAAGTTTGGCTTCTGATGATTACGGCGCTATACATCAATTCTGATATCCCTAAATACATGAATATCGATGTTTCTTTAATCATAGTCACAAACTCATTCCCTAGGGCTGGCATGATGTTTTTGATGGCTTGTGGTAGTATCACTAAGCGCATGGTTAAAGATTCTGACATCCCTAAGCTTAACGCTGCTTCTTTTTGACCGCGGTCAATCGAAACAATCCCAGCTCTAATGACTTCAGAAACATAGGCACTCGAGTTAATGAGTAACGCAAGCATCCCTGGAATAAAGGCAGATAAGTCGATGCCTAAAAACAAGGTAACTGGCATCTTGATGAATGAATAAATCAATAATACTTGAACTAAAAGCGGTGTCCCTCTGATGAGTTCTACATACGATGTCGCAAGTATGTTTAAGCCTTTATGCTTAGACAAACGCATAAAGGCCGGAATTAACCCAAATAGTGAACCTAGGACAACTGAAATCCCTGCTAAAAGCAGCGTCATGCCTAGGCCACGTAAAAATATCCCTATATAGTAAGGGTCAAGCATGAACGAGAAATCCATCTTAATTAGAATTTAACAAAATCATCTCGTTGACGATTTCGTCCATTTTACCAGAGTCGATTAAATCTGCTATGACTGCATTAATTGAATCTAGTAATGCTTGGTCGCCTTTTTTAACCGCTACCGCTGATCCACCATCTGGATCGCCAATCGTAATTGGTGCGATGCTTAAACCAGTTTGGTTCTTAATATACCCATCGGCAACTGGTTTTTCCATAATGACTGCATCCACTTGTCCGTCAATGAGTCTCATCACTAAATCAGGTACGGCTTGAATGTATTGTTTTTGAGCATTCGTGAATGTTTCTGCTAATTCTTGTTGAATTGATCCAAGTTGTGCAGAAACTCTTATGGTGGATTGGTTTAATGCATCAAAGCTGTTGTAGGTCTCTACATTGACGGTTTTAACCAATACCACTTGAATGGCTTCATAATAAACCATGGAGAAATCGACTTGTTCGGCTCTTTCAGCGGTTGGTGTCATACCAGCTAACACAAAATCTACTTTGCCGTTTTTTAAGTCTTCTAATAAGAAATCAAACCCTTTGTTGATGACTTTTAGGTTCTTGCCTTCTGCTTTTGCTATCGCTTTGGCAATTTCAATGTCGATACCGACTAAAGTATCTTTGCCATCAACACGCGTTGGCCATTCGTAAGGTGGGTAATCGGCAGATGTACCCAATGTGATGTATTCAGTATATGAATCATCGATGATATAGGTGTAGACATTTGAAGAACCACACCCCGTTAAAACTAAAATGGTAAGTAATAAAATACTCATGATAAAGCCTTTTTTAAACATAATATACCCTCTTTCTATATAAAAACGCCCATGGCAAAAGAATTGCCAAGGACGACATTACCGCGGTACCACCTTGATTCTAGATTGTTTTTAATCTAGCACTTTGATCGTTAACGCCGATCGACGTTTAAATCTTGAGTTTGAGTTTTGTGGTCCTTAAAAAAATAAAAGTCCCTAGCATAAAGCTAAGGACGAATGTTCGCGGTACCACCTTAGTTCTAGATTAAAAAATCTAGCACTTAAACCTTTAACGCAGGCAAACGTTTAAACCTCAAACCTTCGATTTAAAAGCTCCCAAGCACGTTCATGTAGGTCACATACTGATTTACACCAACCATCAGTTCTCTAAAAAGGACTTATACATTACTACTCTTGTTCATCGCTGAGGTAAATTATAAACATATTAGCGATGATTTCAAGCACAATTAAAATGAAAACGTTTTACTCGACTGTAATGGTTTCTGCCCAATCTAGATATAAATCTTTGTTATCGTCTAAGTTAGATGATAAACAACCAAAATTCATGCTATAGAAATGAGATTCACCTTCAAATACCAATAACATATAACCGAATGTTTGATCGCCAACTGTAGACTCATAATAAGCATAAAGGTAAGTTTCATCTGTCCCTTCAGATGTCAACACGTCTGCTGTTTTATTTGAGTTTGATAGAACGGCATTGATATAGCTTTCAAGGGTTGTGATGCTATAAGCACTCAAGTCCGTTTTAGTTTCTCTAATTGCCATAAAGATATGGTCTTGAGATTCCAAATAAAGTGGTGCTTGAACGACTTCTTTTTCGACAAAAGAATCGTTTAATGTGATTGAAACACCAGCGCCAGTAAATGTCTTACTTTCGGCTTTACATCCTGCTAGCATAAATGAAAATGCTAGTAAAAATACTAAAAACATACTTTTTTTCATAGTTATAATTCCTCCACATAAGATTGTAACACTAATACATAAAAATTAACATACTAAATTCAAAAAATACAAGACGAAATCGCCATAAATGCTTTTTATGATATACTGTTTATGGAGGTTATATCATGCGCGCACTCAATGTAACATCAGAAATCGGCAGATTAAAACGTGTATTATTACACAGACCCGGTTTTGAATTAGAACATTTAACACCCAAATGGTTAAATCAATTACTGTTTGACGATATTCCTTGGCTTAAAAAAGCCCAACAAGAACACGATGAGTTTAAACACATTTTAGAAGCCCATGGTGTGGAGGTTTTATACTTAGAAAACCTGGTTGCAGAATCGTTAATCACGAAGAAGATTCTAGATCAATTTGTCAAAGATTTCATTGAAGAATCCAACCTTAAAAACGAACACACCATTAAACGCTTAAGAGACTATCTATTATCGCTAGATAAGTTATCTATGGTAAAAGAAATGATGGCTGGTATTCCAAAAACAAGGCTT
Organism: uncultured Acholeplasmatales bacterium; assembly: GCA_927433595.1. Taxonomy (GTDB): domain Bacteria; phylum Bacillota_I; class Bacilli_A; order Acholeplasmatales; family UBA5453; genus Paracholeplasma. The sequence continues at coordinate 46,802 of CAKMJY010000024.1, forward strand.
TCTGGTGTTAGAACGCTGTCCTTAAAAGAACGCATTGAAGAATATCCTTTTATTACAGACTCAATGCCTAATCTTTATTTCACAAGAGACCCATTTTCAATCATCGGTCATGGGGTGTCCTTACACAAAATGCATGCCAATGTAAGAAATAGAGAGTCTTTATTTGGGGAATATATTTTTAAATACCACCCCGCATTTAAAGATACCGTGAAGTTTTATGACCGCGACGAAACGTCTTCTATAGAAGGTGGCGATATCTTAGTACTTAACAAAGAAACCATTGCCATCGGGATTTCAGAACGCACTGACCCAGATGCCATTGAAGTCATATCTAAGCGACTATTTAAAGAAACAGATATCAAACTAGTTTTAGCAATCGATATGCCTAAAAAACGAGCTTTTATGCATCTGGATACCATATTAACGCAACTTGATTACAATAAATTCTTGGTACATCATGCTTTTCTAGGTAAGAAAGATATCTTTATGATTACCCCTGGTAGTAAAAAAGACAGCATTCGAATCGAAAAAAGAAATGAAACTTTAAAACGAGTCTTTTCAAGGGTCCTTAAATCGCCGATTACCATGATTCCTTGTGGTGGCGATGATACAATCGCATCAGACCGTGAACAATGGAACGATGGTGCAAATACATTAGCGATTGCACCAGGTGTCGTAATCGTCTATGAACGTAATACGATTACCAATAAACTTTTAACCGAACATGGCATCAAAGTGTTACCAATGACCTCATCGGAGTTATCTCGTGGCAGAGGTGGTCCTAGATGTATGAGTATGCCATTCTATCGAGAAGATTTAGACCAATAGAGAAAAAACATGCAAGCACTCATATGCCTGCATGTTTTTAATTTACTTACTTTTCTTCTTTGTTTTGTGTGGCTTTACCTGTTGCAAAACCAGCTAGTAATGAGGTTAAATCAATACCAGTTGCTTCTTTGACAGATTCTAATACTTTAGTGGACGTATTCACGATATCGCCAACCAGTTTGGTGCTGTTTCCTTCACCGTACATGGTAATCTTATCGACCTTGGATAATGGTTCTGATGCTGCTTTGACGATATTTGGTAACACATTGGAGTTTAGTACTAATTCTAATACCGCTGCGCTTTCCATCTTCTTCATCGCTAAAGCTTTCTTTTCGATTGCCTCAGCCTCTGCAATACCGACAACTTGGATACCAATCGCACGTTGTTCAGAAGAGTATCTATCAGCCTCAGCCGCAATCTTAACGGCTTGAGCACGTCTTTCTTCTTCTGCAAGTTTCGCTTCAGCTTCTTTGGTTCTAACATAAAGATCAGCATCGGCTCTTTGTTCTTGTGCATAACGTTCCGCTTCAGCAGATTTCTTAATTCTAGCTTCTAAAGTCTTTTCTTCAACTTCTACTTCCTTACCGCGTAATTCAATTTCTTTATCACGTCTAGCAATTTCCGCATTTTGTTTAGAAATATTGATGGTCTTGGCTTCATTCGCATATTGAATTTCATATGACGCATCGGCAGTTGCTTTTGCGATATCTGCTTTTTGTTTTAATTCAGCTTGTCTTAAAGCAAGTGAGTTATTTTGAAGTTCAATTTCTAGTTCAGCTTTAATTCTTGCATCATTGGCAAGTTCTTTTGCCTTAGAGGTTGCAATTTCAACTTCTTTTTCAGAGTTCGCTCTAGCAATGCTGGCATCTTTTCTGATTTGGGCAATGTTATCTACCCCTAAATCATCGATGACACCATTTTTGTCCGCGAAGTTTTGGATGGTAATGTTAATGATGTCTAACCCCATCTTTTTCATATCTGCTAATGCGGATAGTTTAACTTGTTCAGCAAACTTGTCTCTGTTTTGAACCAATTCGCGTAATTTCATTTGCCCAATGATTTCGCGCATGTTACCTTCTAATACTTCTTTGGCAATTTGTTTAACATCCTCTAGTGTGCGGGTTAAGAAAATTTCACCTGCTAATCTAATTGATGCTTCATCAGATTGGATTTTGATGTTGGCAACCCCATCAACGAAAATATTGATGAATTCGTTGGTTGGTACAGCTGAACTGGTTCTAATATCGACTTGAATCAAATCAAGTGGTAATAAATCAATTCTTTGGAAAAATGGAATTCTAATAGTAGCTTTTCCTGTAACGACTCTGGAACCCTTTGGTCCTGTGATGATAACTGCTTTGTCTGGTCTTACTTTTACATAAGATGCGACAAATAAAACCCCTAGCAATACGAGTATAATTACGATTGCTGCAATAACTTGTGGCATATGTCATCTCCCTTTCAACATATATAATTATAAATTAAATAAACATGAGTATCAATCATAAATTAATAATTTTTTAAATTGTGTGTGAAAACATTCATTTGTATGTTCTTTCAAAAACCCTGTTGTTTATGATATAACCAAATAAAGAGGTAATGTTTTATGCCGAGAGTCGCAAGAAAAACCCAAAAGACAACATTATATCACATCATTCAACAAAGTCCTTTTTTGTTATTTAGAGATAACCAAGACCGGATGAAGTTTTTATCTATAGTTGAAGCGTCCAAATCAAAGTATCAATTCAATTGTTACGGTTTTTCGATTTGTTTGGATCAGCGATTTGAACTCATCATCCATGTCAAACATCAATCCATCTCAAAAATCATGCAATCTATTCTAATTTCTTATAGTAAATACGTAAATGCTAGCGACCCATTATTTCCAAATCGCTATAAGAGTATCCCTTTATACAATTATCCGGATGTGATTAAAGCTTTGGATACCTTGAATACAGGTATCTTAGATAAAAAGGCCAGTTTGTGTTTTTATAGCAGTGATAAAGATCAATCCTATAAACTAATTGATTTCTTCTCTAAAGACTCCATTCATATTACAGAAAATCAGACGCCAATACCCGTCGATGAGTCATTCAAGTTATTTCTAACTGAACATGGCTGCTGTAAAGATGATTTAAATTCAAATCAAGCACTTAGAAATCAATGTATTTTAAAACTATACCGTGAGTCAGGATGTACCATTAAGACGATTTCTAATCTATTTAATGTGTCCCCATCTTTAATCAGTAAAATTCTTAAAAAGGAAGCAAACTAGTTGCAATTCAACATCTGTCCCCTTATAATAGTGAGTGAAAAGGTGGGATATCATGTTTAACTTCTCATTAGAAACCAAAAAAGAAACTAAAATAGATGACCAAATCACTTATGATTTCATCGCATTAGGGGTTGGTCCAGCTGGATTAAATGCCGCTTTATACGCCACTAGAAAAGGATTAAAAACATTATTAGTTGGCAGTGAAATCGGTGGACAACTAAAGAATACATCCGATGTTGACAATTACTTAGGTTTAGGTTTAATTGATGCTGAAGATATGATTGAAAAATTCTTAGATCATGCAACCAAGCTTGAAGTACCAATGCTAACAGGCGTTTATATTAAAAAGATTGAAAAGCAAGATGACCTCTTCTACATCACGTTAGATAATGGTCAAATCTTAAAATCCATCACAGTGCTTTATGCATTGGGTGGTTCACCAAGAAAACTAAATGTCGAAGGCGAAAAAGAGTTTTCAAGTAAAGGCGTTTCCTATTGTGTCACTTGTGATGCGCCATTCTTTAAGCAAAAACACGTTGTGGTTGCTGGTGGTGGAAATAGTGCGATTGACGCAGCGCTTGATTTGACTAGAACAGCTAGCAAAGTAACCATCATTCACAGAAGTCAATTTAGGGCAGACCAAAAAAGCATTGATAAATTGCTTGCGATGCCAAACGTTGACGTATTTTTAGAAACACAAATACTATCCATGCATGGTGATACAAACTTGAAGTATTTAAAAGTATTGGATAAAAAGACCAATCAAGTCAGAAACTTCGAAACCGATGGCATCTTCATTGAAATTGGTTCGATTCCTAATACACAACTGATTGACGGCATGATTTCACTTAATACAGGTAAAGAAATCATCGTCAATCAAAATCAACAGACAAACGTTGCAGGCTTTTATGCAGCAGGCGATGTCACAGAAAACCCACACAAACAAATTATAATTGCTGCTGCAGAGGGTGCAAAAGCCGCTTTAGAAGCTGCAATCTATATAAATAAAAGAGGAGAATAGAAAAATGGAAAAATTATTTAGCAAAGACGTTGCTGATCAAATTCAAGCAATACTAAAAGATATGGTAAACCCAATTACCATCAAGTTATTCGTAGATGGCGCATGTGAAACATGTGAAGAAACCAAACAATTATTAACTGAAACGTCAGAATTATCAGAAAAAATCACTTTAGTGGTTTCTGAATTATCTGACGCAAGTGATGACTTAGTCACATATGATATTGAAATGACACCAAGTTTCGTGTTCCTAGACCATGAAAACAACTACCGTGGTGTGAAATTTAACGGGATTCCTGCTGGTCATGAAATTAATTCATTTATTTCTGCCATCATGGAAATGTCAGGTGTTGAATACAAATTCTCAGATGATGTATTGGCGCGTATTTCAAAAATCAACAAACCAGTTGATATTAAAGTATTTGTTACATTATCATGCCCACATTGCCCAGGTGCAGTACAAACAGCGCACCGTTTAGCGATGCTTAATTCAAATGTAAAAGGTCAAATGATTGAAGCTCAAACATTCTATGAATTATCCACTAAACACAATGTGTCAGGGGTACCTAAAATCGTGATTAACGACAAGTACGAGTTACTAGGCAACCAACCAGTTGAAGAATTCCTAAAGAAAATCGAATCATTATAAAAGTATGAAAATCTGCACTTGCAGATTTTTTTCTTTTTTAAGCCCACATATATGGTGGTTTACCCTATACACAGTAATTTATAAAGGTTATAATGGAATTAAGAAAAAACTAAAGGAGTTATTATGGACAAAAACATGATACTAGTTATTAATCCGGGTTCTACTTCTACTAAAATGGCTTTATTTGAGCGTGATGTTTTAGTGGATAAAACCTCGATTAAGCACGATGCCAATGATTTGTTAAAGTACAACAAAATCATTGATCAATTACCTTATCGCATGAAAGCGATTAATGAAACAATTAAGTCCTATGGATTAGATTTAAATCGCTTAAGAGCGGTGGTTGGTAGAGGTGGTTTATTAAAACCGATTGAAAGTGGGACTTATTTAGTTAATGAAGCAATCATTCACGATTTATCGATGGCAAAACGTGGTGAGCATGCGTCTAACTTAGGTGCGATTATTGCGTATCAAATCGCTAAACCATTGGGTATCAACGCTTATATCGTTGATCCGGTGGTAGTCGATGAAATGTCAGATATCGCCAGAATATCTGGGATGAAAGAGATTGAAAGAATCTCGACGTTTCATGCCTTAAATCATAAAGCCGTTGCTAGAAAAGTCGCGAAAATGCTTGATAAACCTTATGAATCCTGTAAATTCGTATTAGCACATCTTGGTGGCGGCATCAGCGTTGCCGCACACTTAAATGGCAAAGTCATTGATGTCAACAATGCCTTAGATGGGGATGGCCCAATGAGCCCTGAACGTAGTGGTACTGTCCCTTTGGGACCGCTTTATAACATGTGTTTTTCTGGTGAATACTCACTCAAGGATATTAAACAAAAAAACTATGGTGCAGGTGGGTTGGTATCTTATTTGGGTACGAACGATGCTGAAGTCATTCAAAAACGCATTCAAGCAGGCGATGCCTACGCGAAACTCATTTATGATGCCATGTGTTATCAAATCTCAAAAGAAATCGGTGCAATTTCAACCGTATTAAAAGGGGATATTGATGCCATCATATTAACCGGTGGCTTAGCCCATGACACTTATACTTGTGAACAAATCAAATCATCGGTTGAGTTTATTGCAAGGGTTGTTGTTATACCAGGTGAGGACGAATTATCTGCATTAAATGAAGGTGCCCTAAGGGTATTAAATGGCACTGAACAGCCAAAAATATATGGGTGATACTATGAAAAGAATAGACGAAATCATCGAATTAGCTAAAACTCAACCTAAAAAGAGATTGGTAGTCGCTGTCGCTGAGGATGCATATGTGCTAAAAGCAGTTAACTTGGCCAGAGAAAATTTAAACATCGATGTGACCTTAGTTGGTGATGAACGATTGATCCATGAAGCCTTGAAATCTCTAAATATTTATTGCAAGCATTTTGATATCATCGATGAACCTGACAAAGCAACCGCTTGTATGAAAGCCGTTAAACTGGTTTATGATAAAAAAGGTGATATTTTGATGAAAGGGTTAGTCGATACTTCTATCCTATTGAAGGCTGTTTTGGATAAGACCTACGGGTTAGTGACTAAAAACCGTTTATCCCATGTCACATTGATTGAAATACCTACTTATCATAAATTGTTTATGTTAAGTGATGCGGCAATGAACATGTATCCAGATGCGCATTTAAAAAAAGAAATCATTGAAAATGGCGTACAGGTCTTAAAGAAACTTGGCTACATTTTACCTAAAGTGGGTGTTTTAGCGGCCATTGAAAAAGAAAATCCTAAGATGCCTGCGACAACCGATGCCGTCATCCTCAAAGAGATGAATCAAACTGGTCTAATTAAAGATTGTATTGTGGATGGTCCATTCGCACTAGATAATGCAATGAACCATGAAGCGGCCATTCATAAAGGCATTAAATCAGAAATCGCGGGTGACGTGGATTTCTTATTGATGCCACAAATTGATGCTGGTAATATATTTTATAAGAGTTTGATGTTCTTATCCAATGCCAAGAGTGCTAGTTTAGTGTGTGGGGCAAAAAATCCAATTGTCTTAACCTCCCGTGCGGATAAGATTGAAACCAAATACGCATCGATTGCGCTAGCGAAATTAATGTAGAAAAAAAAGTTGTGATTATCATATAGATGATCGCAACTTTTTTAATTTATGGATTGAGTTTAAAGCTTAATTGAATCGGGTTATGGTCCGAATATAAGAAGCCGTGGTTTAAATTAACCACCGATTCTACTGTGATATTATCAGAGACAATAAAACCATCAATGATGTAGTATTGAGTGTCACTAGCGGTTGGGTCATAAGGTTTATCTAGTAACCTGCAGCTTGGGTGATTGATATCAATTTGAAAATTGAATCCTAACGGTAAGAAATCAACTTCCATATCATAGGCAATCCAAATATCCTGGATAGGTGGGTATATGTTTTTAGCCTCAGGGAAGGTTTGGTTAAAATCACCACCCACAATCACGTAGTTACCTAGAGCTTTTTGTTCTTCTAGGAATGTCTTTAAGTAAGCCATTTCTTGAGCTCTAAGTGTCCCATCGCCATCATATGCAGACATATGAAGGTTGACAATCATCAATGATTTATCAGACCCACTAACCGGTAATTCATGGACGACCATTGCTCTTTTTAAGTTAGCAATACGTAATGGCCATGAAAATGCCCCTGGAAACTGATGTCTGGTCGCTTCATCTATTTTGAATGTGGATAGCGTTTGTAAGCCACTTTCAACATATCCTATATGATCTGTAAACGATACTGGAAATGGCACAAATTGCGCTTTAAAGTTATAAGCAAATGTGTCAGCATATGTATCACCAAGTGTATCCTTAATGGCCTCAGTTTGATTGACATAATAACTTCTTCTTGATTTTAGGTCTACTTCTTGTAGTAAGTAAAAGTCTGATGGGTTATCTGCTAATATTCCCGTGATGCCATCTAAATAGCCTTCCATCACAGATTTGCTATCCGTTCTACCCTTTTTACCGCCATCCATCACAAAATCTTCATTGATACCAAGGGAAGCATAACCTATATTAAAGGTCAGTGCAGTGTAACTGGTGTTCGTTACGACTTCACCTACTTGATTCGATTCAACACTTAATGTCTCAAGGGCTTCTGGTTTATATTCAAAAATAGTTAAGTAACCTAAAAACGCACCCACCATTAAGATTAAAACAGCCAATGATTTTAAAACGATTTTTATGATTTTTTTCATATGTATTCTCCATCTATACTTGATATTATACCAAATTTAGGGAAACGTGTTAACTAAGTGAAATAAATCTATGTTTGCTGAATCAATTTATTGACATTTATTTATTACATGTTATAATAAATCTCCATCACATAAAACGATAAGGAGTGAAAAATATGTCAGAACACGCATTAAGTAAGAAAGAATATAATCGTTTGAATGATACTAAAAAATACGATATCATCAAAGATCGATTAAAAGAGCGAGGCATTGAGTTAATTGATATGGCTAAATTAACGTATGACTTGCAAAAACCGTATGTACCTGAGTTAACCATGGAGGTATGTTTAGAACATATCGACCGTGTTATCCTAAAAAGAGAGGTACAACACGCCGTATTGGTTGGGATTGAATTAGACGTCCTAGCTGAAAAGAAATTACTATCAGAACCACTATTAAGTATGCTACTAGGTGATTATGGTCTGTTTGGCATCGATGAAATCTTAGCATTATCGATTGTAAACGTCTATGGTTCAATTGGTTTAACCAACTTTGGTTACGTCGATAAGTTAAAACCTGGTATCATTGGTGTGTTAGATGATGCTGGTAAAGAAGAGGGTAAATGCAATACATTCTTAGATGATATTGTAGGTGCCATCGCTTCTGCTGCAGCAAGCTCAATTGCGCATAGATACGCTAAATAATACAAAAACTGCGAGTTCATTATCGCAGTTTTTTTTCGAATCTTTTTATTTATGTGGTTTTTTAGTGTATCATAAGAGTAGGAGGTATATTATGAATAAAAATAAATTTTATTTACCACTTATTGCTTTAGTATTCAGCTTACTCATCGCATTTAGTGTATTCTTCAATGTCTTAAGTACAGATGACTCTGAGATTATGACTGGTATAAAAGCTATCTTTGGTGGAGAGATTGCATCTTTTGGTGATTTCGCTAGTGCAGAACTAAAATTCAACATCATCAACTTTGCTGCATTCTTCTTACCATTTGTAGTAACTGTCATATGGTTTTTAGTGGATTCTAATGACAAAAAGGCGCATGCAAGCAGTCTACTGCTAAGTGTTGCTGCTGCTGTTGTTTTCATTCTTTCGATCATATTAGTATTCAGATTACCTGAGAATACCGTAGCGGTTTTTGACATCTTCGGCATTGAAGGTAGCGCAACCTATGAAGGTGCTAATCTTGGCATAGGTGCAGTGATTGCTTATATTTCTGGCATCATCGGGGCAATCGCTGCCATCCTTTACAGTGTCATTCAAATCAAGAAAATATAGATATGAAAAAAAACAACATTTTCTGTTGTTTTTTTCTTTATTATTTCTTTTGTTGTCGTTTTTTTAAGATATCATCGTAGGCGTTACTTTTCTCATCACGCTTTTTAGCTTGGTTATAAAATCCGTAGTTTACCATGGCTAACAAAGAAGATATACCCAACAGTAAGACACTGGCTATAATCGTTACAGTTAAGTCAATGCCACGATTAAGCATGATAATTGGTAGTGCTGAAACAGAAAATAGTGCCAACCCTAATAAAACGAATGTTGCGAATAGATATTCTGATTTAAATTTCATACGTGCTCCTAATCATTATTTATAATACTAATCATAACATATACGAATATATAAGGCACTATATCTCTGACATATATTCTAAAATATCGCCTGGTTGACAGTCTAGTGCGCTACAAATAGCTTCTAAAGTTGAAAACCGAATGGCTTTTGCTTTACCATTTTTTAATATGGATAGATTTGCCATAGTGATGCCAACTTTCTCTGTTAATTCTGTGACGCTCATCTTCCTTTTTGCGAGCATGACGTCGATATTAATGATGATTGCCATATGTTATACCGTTAAATCATTCTCAGATTTGATTTTGATTGCATCTTCTAATATACGTTTTAGTACTGCAGCAAATACCCCTATGATAAAAGCACCAAAGACTGGTACCATTCCCATGATCACTATACCTGGGGCATCATCTGTTTGTGCAAGCCAGTAATCAAATGGCAATAAGATAACATAAATCAGGGAAAAAGAGAAAGCACCGTATTGGATTCGTTTTAATGCTTCAGTGGATTGGTTTGAGAATGCAACGTTTTCATCTATGAAGTTGAGCATTCTAAACGCTTGATACAAACAATAATAAAGTGGTATGGTTGATAGAAACATACCGATTACAATCGGATAAAGCATAGCTTGATAAACTGGACTCACTGGATTTTTGATCAATCCGATGAATCCGATGATACTTAATGTGACAAATGGTATGTATATTAAGACAATACATACTTTTAATAACGTGGTCGAATATGTTTTCATTTTTAGATACCTCTATACGTATATGTTACCATTAATTTATCGTTTATCAATATATTTTTGTCTTTTATCAAAAAAAAGATTTCGGTTTCCCGAAATCCGTTTAAGTGTTATCTTCTTCTAACAGCATTCACAACGACTAGCAATACGACAGAACCTAGAATTGAAAATATGAAACCTTCTAATGTGAATATTTGGATACCACCACCGCCGATTAGTGATGCAATCCATCCACCAATGACAGAACCAATTAGCCCTACGATGATGTTTTTGATTAATCCATTTCTACGGTTGTTGTGTGTTACAATGCTGGCTAACCAACCAACGATTGCCCCGAAAATAATCCAATAAAGTATGTTCATTTCAAATCCTCCTTCAAATCTAATCAGGCGATTGCCTGATAGTTACATTATACACTACATAGCAGTTTTAATCATTTAATGTAAAAATATAAAGGCTTATCCATCGATATGCCTTTATATTTTAGTTATTTTAATGTCAATAAGGTTACAGATTCTGTTTGCATGGAGTATATCTAATTGCTCGAAAATATGTCGTTTCGTGTACGTCGGAAACATATTTTGAGCTGTTTTATGTTCCCCCATTCCAGACTTTTCCCAGAGTGGGAACATATTTGCAACTATATGTTGCATAAACCAGACTGCGTTGAAACAACGTGATTGCTTGCATTTATGCAGTTTAATGTACGTAGGAAACATATTTTAGCTATTTTATGTTTCCCTTAACAAGACTTTTTACATAGTGGGAACATATTTCACAATTTGAGTGCTTAATTTACATAAAAGATTTAGACCTAGTTAATCTGCTATAAATCATTATTACATTACTTCTTTTTCATATTATTTTTATGTACTTCCGTGTTTGGTTCTAATATCTTTGATAAAGTATACCAATTAGGTGATGAAACGGATATCCATATGGACCATCTGGGGTTATCATTGAAGATACATTGCCTAATGCATCATACGAGTATGTTACGACTGAATTGTCATACTTTGTGATACTTTCAACTTGTAGTGATTACCGCTTCCAGGTTTTTTATATTGATATGCATTTTCTAATTTGACAATACCTGTATCAATAAAATCATTTTCATCGATATCTCAGTCTTTTTAACATAAGTGAAAACAACCTCAACACTTTAAGTTGGGGTTGCTTTTCTCTTTTAAAACTCATACATAAATTGCTGTTAATATAACTCTTCCCATATTTGCTTTAGCGAATATCCATCTAAGCGAAACTCATTAATTAATTCTTGTGGTGAAGTAAATGATTTTTCTATAATCTTCTTATTATCTCTTATAACATTGAATGAGAAAGATCCATTTTTACCATAACATATGTTTATTTTATTGTCCTTATAATGAAACAAAAACTCTTCATAATTTTCTAAATATCTCACCAAAAATTCGTTCCAACTAAGATAAATATGCATTTTTTCTCTCATTTAAAATCTCCTTTTAATTAACTCTATTATAAATTTTATAACATTATTAATTGGTTTGCTGTGTGGTAATTCAGTATGCCAGTGAGGAATATTATGTATAGATGGAGTCCCATGATCAGTAAAAGCAATAGAGTATCTTAATTTTCCATCTTTTCCATAATAACCTAAGGTCTTATCGTTTTTATTCCAAATTCCACTGTGTTTATTTCCATTTGTAAGAAGACTTCTTTCAGTAGTTGTAATATGCGTTGCTCCATACATACCGCATATAAAAGATCCAATAATGGCTGTATATCTAAAAATCTCTAGAGTTATATTGTAAGCATCTTGATTTCCACCAAATACAGTATCTCTCACGATATTATAGCTAGACAAACCTTCTCCAACTTCTGCAACTCCAAATACTACTGTTCCAATTCCTGCAGCAATCGTAATACCTGCAACAACTGCAATTGCTCCACCAAATGGCAATGTAAGAATACCAATTGAAATGGCTGATATTACCAAAACTACTAATCCTATTCCAGATGCTATCTGCTGCCATTTCCAATCTGGCCAATTACCATTATCATCGGTAAGATTGACAGGATTATTAATACAATAAGCACATAGATTATGGTGTTCTAATTTACCAACATCACCAACTTCTGAATCCACATTAATGAATCTTCTTACTTCAGGTGAGTAGTATTTGCTCTTAAGGTAATAGAATCCACTTTCATCATCATAGATATATCCTTTATAAAGGAATGGATTAAGTGATAGCAATGTAGTACCAATGGATGTTTTTGCGGCTGTTGGTTGATTTAGCCATCTGCCCCAAGCGTCATATTGATATTCTACCATTATAAAACCATTTTTATCAACAATTGAAGTAATATTTCCAGTAAGATCTCTACTATAGAAATAATTCTCTTTGTCATATTCGAATCCCACGAGCATGTCTCTTTCATTATAATGGAAGAAAAGCTTGCTTGATTCTCCTTTAGATAGTGATCCTACTTTGTCACCGATTAAGTAATAATCAGTAGTCACACCATTAACTTCTTTTGATGTTCTAATACCGGCATCATTATATTGATATTTGATATCTGTACCATTGATTGATGTTAATCTTCGTCCTTGCCAACCAAGTGTTTTACCTAAGAAACTTGTTGGAACACGATTTGAGTTGTAAGTGATTGTTTTTGTAGATGTTATTCCAGATTCAACGGTTTGAATCTCATTTAGCTGATCTTTATAGTTAACATCATAAATATATGTTTCAGTTTTGATAATTGATAATTTTCTTCCTACATAATGAGTAACAGAATTTATATTATTGTTCAATCCATAGGTATACACGATTGTTTGTTTTGTAAAAGGATTGTATTCTTCGATTAATCTTGACAATTTATCGTAAATATACTCAAATTCATGAAACTCATTCGTATCTAAAGCATTAATTACTTTAATCTTTGTTATGTTACCCATGGAGTCGTAAGAATATTCTTTATTGAATCCATCAAATCCTTTTATTTCAGAAACTTGAAGACTTGTCTTATTTAATCCTGGTTCTTTATAAGTATACTCGTTAACCAGTTTCTTTGTTGTTTGTAAGTTAGATTCCAAAATACCAGTATCAATGATATCTTTACTACTTCTTCCCATCACATCAATTTCAGTTTTAACACTCAGTTGTTGTTCACCATACATGACGCGCTGAATTGCCGTAGTATTTCCACCTAAATAACTATTTTGGAATGCTAACATTTCTAAAACACCATCAAGATGTTCAGTTGGGGTACCATCTGTAAGTATACTTGAACCAATAATTAGTTTTGAATTGGTCACATCAATTACTAAATTCGGAGTTGCTTCGTGTATGGAGCCATTCAAGTAAATACGTAGTAGTGAATTAGGACTTTGTCCATCGAATGTCACTAAAATATGATTCCATTGATTAAGAGGTACTGGGAAAGTCGTATACCAAGGTGTATCATTAATCATTAGTGTCAAAAATCCATATGTATCATTTCGATATGCCTGTGGCAGGAACTAGAAATTATACTGATAAAGAAATCTCAGAAAATAGACATACATTTGAAGCATTAAAACCTTTAGCAACCGGTACTTATCACAACGAAAAGTATGAAAAGATTATGAATTATAAGGTCGTTATTATCTAATTTTTTTTGAAGCAAAATATGTTGCGTAAGACAACCATTCGGACAAAAAAGGGCATTTTTCACCAATAAATATGTTCCCACAATGGACGAAATTTGCACACATAGACAAAAAAAGCCATCGGATACCTATGAAGGTCATCTGATGGCTGATTTTTATTAAGTTGGGTTAAATATAGAGTGCTGTCAAGTATGTGTCAAGTATATAACA
>CAKMJY010000025.1 GCA_927433595.1 uncultured Acholeplasmatales bacterium
ATCAAACAGAAGACTTTAAGACGTTTAGATATCTGAATGCGATTAAGCATCCACTGTTTGGTGAGATTGCTGAATGCCCTGATTTATTCTTACTTGATGGTAAACACGTCTTGTTATTCTCAGCTACCAACTTAAAACAAACGAATGGCCGTTTTAAGAATGTGAATAGTTCTTTATATGCCGTCGGTCATTTTGATTCAACAACAGGTGAATTCAAGTTTGAACACGTGGATGAATTAGATGCTGGACATCACTACTATGCACCGCAGACCTTACTAAACCCAAACCAAGAGCAAGTCTCTATCGCGTGGATGGAGATGTGGGGTAAGGATTACTACACCGCATTAAATGATCATAAATGGGCAGGGGCACTGACCTTACCAAGAAGACTACATGTTTTAAACAACAAGGTCATCCAAACGCCAATGCATTTAGATGATTTAAAAGTGCTACAAGAAAAAACAGTGAGCCATCAGGCTATTCATTCATCCAAGTACTTTCATTTAAGTGGTACAATAAAACCAAATCAAGACTTTATGTTACAAATTGGTGAGTCAAATGACTATGTATCATTCAAAGTATCAAAAGATTTAATCACACTAGATACCAGTAAAACTGCGTTATTCCCACTGGAAGCACGCATGGTAACACATGATTTATTAGAGGTTTCATTTGATTTAGTCATGGACAATTCATCTTTAGAATTATTCATTAAAGATTTAGATAAAACCATCACAACCCGTGTCTATTTTAACCAAGACACATTACCTATAAAAGTAACACTAGGTCAACAAAGTGACTACCAAATTACCTTAAAGGAGTTGAGTTTATAACTTGAAAAAATTCATTTTATTCACACTAAGTATAACAACGCTCATCCTAGCAGGTTGTACAGAACAAAAAATCGAATACGAGGTTGTAAACCAAGACGATATGACGATATTTACAAAACAAGCAGATGGTAATATAGGCGATGTCATGCCTTTTTACCATGAAGATAGATGGCACTTCTTCTATTTACACGATAGTGCCCCAAAACCAGGGTTTCACCCTTGGTATCATTTATCCACCACTGACTTCACCTCATTTACAGATCATGAGGAAGTCATACCAGTGGTCCACAACTTAGAATCACAAGAGTTAGCATTAGGGACTGGTTCTGTGATTGAAAAAGATGGTACATTCTATGCCTTCTATACAGCCCATAATGGTAGATTGATCCCTAAAGAAATGTTTATGTTATCAACTTCTACCGATTTAGAGAACTGGACCAAACAAGACTTCTTGATTGACCCAAGAGGTTATGGGTTTAATCAATTTGATTTTAGAGACCCACATGTCGTTTATGTTGAAGAAAAGGCACAATACTATATGTTATTTACAACCAGACACCTTGGCAAAGGTGCGATTGGTTATTTGGTGTCAGATGACTTACTCAACTGGGAAAAAATAGGCGATGGGATCTTCTTCTTGAATAATGCCGATACTGGGACAGATGCAGTGGATTCAAACTTAGAATGTCCAACCCTATGGTATTTTAATGGGTATTGGTATATGACATTTTCTGACCAATGGCCAACCAGACAAACACATTATCTTTATAAACAAAACTTCGATGACGAATGGACTAGACCTAGCATGAATACTTTTGATAGTGCTGGCCTATACGCAGGTAAGGTTGCGGCTAGTCAAGATCGCATGATTTTAGGTGGTTGGGTATCACATGACTTTAACCGTCCAACTGAATTCGGTTGGGGTGGTAACTTCATAGCCCATGAACTTAAACAAAACACAAACGGCACTTTATATGTCGATATCGTATCTGAGATTAAAGAAACGATTAGTCATCCACAATTACTAACTGTGGTTGAAAAAACATTGGATGTCGCCTCACCAACGCGTATTGAATTTACAAAAGGTACGGATTACCAAAGGGTGACCTTTAATGATCTAGATGGGATTTCAATCATCGAAGGTTATTTAGATATTAGTAGTGTAGATGGTTATTTTGGCTTATTCTTTGATTACCGTGAAGGTGAAGCAAGTTACCATTATGATTTTAATCTATTATCAAGACGTATATCTTTTTATCGTGGCGATTACGAACAAACCGATACGACAAATAGATATACCAATAATGACTTCTTTAATTCAAGCAATCAATTGAGGTTCACGTTATTATTTGAAGAAGCCTTAGATGGCGATGGTGCGATTGTGACACTCTATATTGATAACCAATTAGCCCATACGGCTAGAATGTTTAGAATCGAAACAACTAACTTCGGATTTTATAGTTTAAATAGTGATGTGACCATCACGGATTTAAAGAAATTTAAGTAGGTATAATATGAAACATATCGTATGCATGGGTGAATTATTAATTGATTTCATCCCGAATGATAAAGGCGTTAAACTAAGTGAGGTCACTGGGTTTACCAAATACCCTGGTGGTGCACCTGCCAATGTGTGTGTCGCTGCTAAAAAAGCTGGCGTAGATAGTTATTTCTTAGGCCAAGTTGGCAAAGATAGTTTTGGTGATTTTCTAATTGATACACTTCAGACTGAGCAAGTGGACACCAGTTATATCCACCAAACGGATAAAGCCAAAACCGCTCTGGCATTTGTCAGTTTAACCAAAGAAGGCGAACGTGATTTTATATTCTATAGAGATCCTTCTGCAGACCAACTATATCGTTCAAGCCAAGTAACAACCAATATATTAAAGGAAAGTATCTTTCATTTTTGTTCCGTGAGCTTATCAGATTACCCAATCAAAAATGCCCACATCAAAGCAATCAACTATGCAAAATCTCATGGTGGGTTTATCAGTTTTGATCCGAATTTGAGGTTGTCTTTATGGTCTGACCATGCGGCTTATAAAAAGGTTGTGAACGAGTTTATCCCGCTAGCTGACTTACTTAAAATCTCTAATGATGAACTCTTGTTTATCACAGGTGAGTATGATGAGGAAAAAGCCTTATTAAAGCTCTTTGTAGGTGATGTTAAGTATGTCATCATCACACATGGTAAAGATGGCTCTAGCCTCCATTTTAAAGACGCTAGAAAGGTATATCAACCTGGTTATAAGGTATCTGTCTTAGATACAACCGGAGCGGGGGATGCCTTCATTGGTAGTTTCTTAGCTGAGATGTCTAAGGTGGATTTAGACTTTAATGAGTTAACCGTTTCAAAAGCACTCGATGTTGCCAATGCGAAAGCAGCCCTAACGACAACGAAGTATGGCGGGATATCTGCGATACCTAGTGAAGACGAGTATCAGAAATTCAAGAAAAGATAAGCATGGTGACTATATCGGATTTGTCTGATATAGTCACTTTTTCTTTATTCTTAGATACAAAAAAGCGGCCACGATTTGAAGAAATGCTTCAAACTGTGGCTGCTTGTCCTTTTGATTCTACATAAATGTTTTTTTTGTTAGTATAAGTAACACGTTTTATTATGAAGCAAATAGTGTATGTTTAGTGCGCCATTTCTTTAAAGCTAATCTAGCCCAGAAGCCATAGATACCTAGTGTAATGATGGTCAATAATAACCATTTAATCCAGTTACCAAATAGTTCAATTGCCTTGCCATCAAATGTGAGTCTTCTACCTTCAATCACGGTATGTTTAGCTTCCCATGCATAAATCATAGTGAACGCCCAAGGTAAGCAAATACCAAGTGTGATCGCTGTGATTAAGTTACCTAAAATGGTCCAACCGATTTGTTGAAGTAATCCGCCATCGAAATATGATCTTTCTTTTTCCATTTTTTTTCTCCCCTTAAGTTGTGTATTTTATGTAGAATAAATTACCCAATAGTTTATCATTATTCTAAAAAGGGTTTACTTCATATCAATGTCATTTCAAACATTATGCAAATCAATTAGGAAATATTGCGTATGTTGAATGTTAACACAACAACAAAAAAGGCAATTGCACAAATTGCTTGTGTACAGTTGCCTTTTTTAACCAATTCATTTCGTTATCTTAATTTCCCAGTTTTAGCATACTTAATGGTTTTTAATACAAAATATAGGATGAATAAAAACAGATATAAAACCAAATTAATGGTTTGTGTGTAATTTAATATCAAATGGATAAATAATAATAAGTATATGATATACGCCAACGATTGAATCTTATACCACGTTTTTGAAGTCATCTTCTTTCTGATTTTAATGAATGATGTAATAAATAGTGGCACCATTAATAAAAAGCTGATGAGGCCAAACCATTCTAAACTTCTTGTACCATCCAAACCTTGAATGGTGTAGTTAAGTGCATGTGGTGTAATCACGATGAACCCAATAATGGAATATTCTTTTCTTAAAGTTACAAACTTTGATTTGATTTTGTATTTCTTGTCAATCGCGCCTGTGATCATGACAATATAGAAGAAGCTTAATCCCAAGAACCCTTGAATAAAAGGGGTTGCGATTGGTTTATCTTTAAATATAAATGCGAGTATGGATAGTAGGGTTGCTACAATATAAATTTTAGTGTTGTGTTTACGAATAAACGGATTTGTATAAATGGCTAGTAAGGTCAAGATTACTAGAAAAAGAACAACAATCATATGATAATAATGCTCCTTTATATGTTAATCATATTTAGATGAGGATTCAAATAATCCTTTTGTTTATTTTTAGTTAGTGTGTGATAGCTTAAATCTGACATGACTGCATACTTTAATAGCATCCCAACCATTAAGTCTGCTAATGCTTTAGCGTCTAGTGATAATTGGTTATCCTTGATGTATGTTTCAAGTTTGTCAGTGATTTGCATATAAATCATTTTTGTGAACGCAAGTTCACTTGGTAACTGGTTGGCTAATGTTTCACGTATTAGCATTTTAATTAAAGCATGATGTGTGGATATACTTAAAAGCTTTTCATGCAGGATATCTGCCACAAACATTTTTAAAGGCTTGCCTGAGTCAATTGTAATATCATTTGTGAATGATTCACCAACTGCCTGTTTAATCGCACTTAAAAAGAGGTTGTTTTTCGTCTGAAAATGTCTGAATAATGTCATTTCCGACACACCTGCTTTTTTAGAGATTTCCAGTGTTGTTGTCAAGGTATATCCTTTTTCTGAAAATACCTCAATGCTCGCATTTAAAATCATGTCTTTTGTGTCTTTCATCCTGAATTCCTCGCTTTATAATACTGTTTCTACTGTCGGTACTTTTTCTTGCTTAATCATAACAGCCATGATGGTTGGTAATACAATGAATGTTGACACCAAGGCTAATGATAGATTGACCAAAGTCATTATACCAAAATTCGATAAAATGACGAAATCAGATAAGATTAAAGCACTGAATCCACCCATGGTGGTTAAGGAAGATACCAATATAGGATTGGCCATTTTTGATAAAGCATTTTGAATCGCTTCGGTTTTGGATGAGGTCACTTCTAACTCTTCTTCATAACGTTCGATGATCAACACTGTAAACTCTGTGCCTATCCCCATGATTAATGCGCCTAGTGTCGCTGTTAGAGGCGTATAAGCAATTGAGAATAAAGACATCACTAACCCACTCCAACCAACAATTAAAATGACGGGTAATATGGGTAGGATTGCTCGGTAGAAAGACTTATAGATGATTAAAAGTGTAATGAAGATTAAAGATAACCCTATGATCGTCATTTCATAACGACCAGTCGTTAAAGCATTCATCATTTCGTTATCAATCACAGACTGTCCAGTAATGGCTATAGATTTATTTTGATCGATGGTATGTATATCACGTTCTAAATCCGTGATAAACTGTTCAAAAGTAGCATCTAACATATCTACCAACGACAGATTGATGACCATCATTGTCCGGTCATCGTTGACAAATAGTTTGACCTGATCTTCTGGTAAATTCGATAAAGCCCCATTTATATCCCCTTCATAACTGTCGATACCGATATAACTCAACAAAGTCGTCAATGATTGGGTTTCAATGACACTTTGTTGATAATCATTGATTAATAGTAATTCAATTTCACGCATGAGCGTTAGATTGCTTTCTGTTAAGACATCGTCATCTTGGATGATGATGGCGATTTGTTCAGTTGAACCAATGATTGTCCTTAGTGTTCTAATATCCGCTAGTGCTTCACTGTCTTGAGGCATAAAGTTTTCTAAGTTTGTTTCTGCTTTCGCATCTAAATCAAGATAGATACCTAACCCTGCTAATATCATAGCAATGATCAAAATGATGTATTTAAACTTCATAGAAATGAAAACCAATTGATGGACAAATCGATTGTGTTTCACCACTTTTTTAGGTTTGTCTTTTAAAGGTGTTGGGAAATGCTTATCTCTAATATATAGCAATGGTAAGAAAATCAAGACACCAATGATAAAAGCGAAGATGATGCCTATGGTTAACATCGATCCAAAATCGTTGATCATTGGGACTTTTGAGCCATATAAACTTAAGAGGCCCAATGCAGTAGAAATCATGGCTGTTAAAACAGCAGGTACGGTTTTCTTTAACGTCTTAATTAATGCTTGTTCGTGGTTCATAATTCGCTCCTTTCGATTTCATATCGGGTTTGAAACTGAATGAAATAGTCTATCCCTAAACCAATTAATACAGGGAATACTGCCATCGATACCATGGTTAATCCGATGTTTAACCAACCCATGATACCCACAGTGACGATGACTGCGAATAATATCATCACAATCGGTAATAGACGCATTTTTACACGATAGGTAACTAATAAGATACCCACCATAATCAATACTGCAAAAATCATCATAAACTGCATGCTATCCATCATCGATGATTTAATGGCACGGTCTAAGATTGGTTTACCAGATACCAAGACTTGATCAGATGCGTTTTGGTCGCTAATAATTTGATTAATTGCATTACTGATGTCATCAATTGCTTCGTCTGTGACGTCACCTTCTAACACCAATACCATGCGCAATTTACCATCTACGACAAAGCCTTTAAACATATCTTTGAGGTTTCCATCTTGATAAATCATCGTATTTAGGGTAGTTTGACTGGTTGGAAAACCAGGTTCAAATGCGTTAAAGTTTTGCTGGATTACACCTAAGCTGTCGCCCATTTGTTTGAGATTAATACCCATCGTTGATAACGCAATCGATAATGTGTTCATGCTTGTTTGTTGTTGTTCAAGCAAAGTCGATAAATCAACCAATGTCGTTAAGATTTGTCCTAGTGCAGTTGCGGTTTGTGCTGGTATATCTGTTAATGAAGATTGATTGGATAGCGTCGTTAAGCTTGTATCCAGTTGACTGGTTTTCACTAACATGTCATCGATCAAGGCAATCTCTTCTGTCATGGATTCATCTAAGCTTGCTTTTAAGGTATTTAAATCAGTTGATAAGCTTGCAACACTAGTTCCTAATGTATCAACAACATCAAATAGATTAACAAGCCCTGTACCCAATTGGGTTTGTGCAGTGATTAATTGGTTCAAATTGGTACTAAGAGCCTCTAAATCAGGGGTGATCATTTGATTGGTTTGTAGTTGAACCGATAAGTTGGTTAACTGATTAGATACCTCGATTAAGCCTTGTGACATTTGTGTTAATCCCGTGTTGGTTTGACTATACATGGTTTGACTGATTGATTCGATTAATGTCACAGGACTGTTGACGGCATAGACACCTGGCATATCTTCTGTTTTAGATTGTATGTCATGCATTAACGCAAGCGTCTGTTGATCATATAAAGATGATGCTTCAAATATCAAGATAATTGGGTCTTTCCCAAACGCCATTTGATAATCGTAGTTATCTTGATATAAATCTGTTTGATCAGAGATGAGGGTATCGTTACCTGTTTTTAAGGTGATGTTAGTCACACCAACAAATAAACCAATTAATACAATCCCTGTTGTTATCAAAGTCTTGATTGGGTATTTTAAAATTAAAGCGATGATATATTTCATTGTTTCCTCCTTTTTATAGTTAGTACTCACTAACATATGATACACTTAAAAAACCAACTTGTAAAGTGGCAAGTTGGTTTATGTTGAAATAAGTGATGTTAAGTTTTGTGCACTGTTTGACAATGTGGACAGATGATTTTACCATCTGGATCAATTTTCGTGATATTTCTAAAATACATACTAGATTCTACTTGTCTTTCAATATACCAGTTATCTGGGTCTGATGTTAGTTTAGTCGAAACGTATTTTCTTATGTGTGGTGTATCGGTATAAACATATGGTTGATTGGTTTCCGGACAAATGGCACTTTTTATTTGCGTTAAACAATCCTCACATTGATCATAGTCAAAACGTTTATGTTTGGATAATTTACCCCCACAGAAAGGACAAATGTCTCTTTCTTTATCTGAGTAAACCATCCCTCTTAATATGATTTGTTGAATGCGTCTAAAGGAATCGATATCAGACATACTGATGTAGGTATCCTCACGTTTGAAGTAATCCTCATCCGTTGGGTCTGCTATAACCACTTCATGCAACCTTCTTCTGGTTTGAATGGATTTGATTGTATCTTTATCCAGTGCACTATCTGTGATCATCAACCGGTAGCTGTCATCCTTTTTAAAGTATAACAATACCCCATCAGACACATATTGAATCGTTAAACGCCATGATTTAAATGTGAAGGTCACATTTAAACTTTCTAAGTTCATTTTTGTTTTAGATTCTAATTGGAAGTTGAAGTGTCCCGCCGAGAAAACGCTTAATAATGCGATATATAGCAAATAGTTTTTTCTAATATGGTTCTCATCTATATCGATATCTTCTTCTGTTTTCTTTAAAGGACTAGACAGTAAATACTTATACGTTTTAAAGACCAGTTTGTAATCCTTTTGACTGATGAAAATGTTGGTTTTCTTCAGTGCTAGGTTTCTATTTCTTCTGATATTTTTCTTATACACTGGTTTATTTAAACGAGGTGTAATCGCATGGGTGATGGCATTGAGTTCTGCTAGCATCGCCCTTGCTAGATTAAAATATTCTTTAAAGTCTCTAATATAGCCTGTATGAAGTTTGCCGAGTGCTAAGAAGTATTTTAAGTGATTGGCTTTTTCTAATAGATTGAATTCCATGACATCAGAGGCATAGATGATACTATTGAGGGTTCGCCCATTTTTACTTGAAAATGCCATGACATCATCAATGTAGTTACAAAACACCACGTTCTCATATATTTGATAGTCATCTTCATAAACCCGTGTTAAAAGCTTCCTAGGTCTTACACCTTGTTTGGTTAGGTTTGCGACATGGTGGCTATGATTGGCTAGATGTAAGAGCGTATTTTGATTGATGATTCTTGTGTTTTCAACCGGTAAAACATCATCTGAATCTTTTAATACGATGATGGGTTTAGAAAATATTCGTTTACTAGCCGGTATGGCTTTTTTGATTTGTTCGATGGACTGTTCCAATTGTTTAAAATCAAACTCTGGTTCAATCGAAAAAAGCGTCATATCATGCACGACATAATAATCGAATTCGATATAAGATAGACTAGGGTGTTTGATGACGAATTGCTCGATGCCTGTTAAAAGCGATCCAAATCGCTTATAGGCTAATAGCTTATCTTTATCCATAAGGACTAGTCGTTATCCAAACGGTTGATAAAGGCTGCACATTGGTTTAACTTCAATTTTAAGAACTCTTGTTCGAGCTTTTCTTTATCATCAATGGTCTTTGTTTCTAGTTTAGCAACAACCTTGCTTAATAAAATCTTTTCAATGGCTTCTGCTTCAACATCTTCATTTGAAAAACAAGCTTTATAGATATTCACGAAGTCTTCAATTTGTTTTAAGATACGGTTACCAAATGAAATATTGAATGGTGCTAATAAGGTTTCAACTGCTTTAATGAGTGGGCTGTTTTCAGCATCAAAGTTGCCTTGTTTCTTAGCCGTTTCAAACAGTTGATTCATAGTTTCATAATCATAATACTGTTTAGGCATTGGATCACTATAATTTCTAACCTTAGGGGCACGTTTGGTAAAGTTCATGGTCGTAGCACGGTCATAAACTTTATCTGAGATGACGAAGGTCGATTCATCACGGTTGGCTGTGCCGATGAACCAAACGTTCTTCGGTACAGATAGCGTGTTGCCTTCTTCTAATGCTAAGTAGTCTAGAAATGCGTCATCTTTCTTACGTTTCAAATTGATATTCAATAGTTTAATTTGACGTTGATGCGCTTCATTTTCCATTAACGATAAGAAGTCGGAGAAATAGTATTCAATTCTCGATAAATTCATTTCGTCTAATAATATGAATGTAAATATCTCTTGGTTTAAAGCTGCTTTATAAAGAGCTAGTGTGAATTTCTTTGGTGTATACTTCATCGAGAATTCATTATAATACCCTAATAGTTCATTTTTATCTTTCCAAGAAGATTCAACTTCAATGATTTCACAATTACCAAAAATCGCTTCACTAAAGATTTTTGGTAGGCTGGTTTTACCAGTACCTGACATCCCTTGTAAAATCGATAACTTACTTGCCCCAAGGCCAGCAACGAAGGTTGCGATATCCTCAGGTGTATAAGATAAATGTAATCTTGAATTCTTTGCGTAGTCCACCACAAAGTTAATGAGTTCATTTAAGGTCTTATGTTGTGTCTTTAACGCACGTCTAGACTCTAAATCTGCTTGATACGATTCGACTTTTTCATCTAGGTTTGTAAAAGCTGGACATGGGTCAAATGGCACTAAATCATCTAAGATGTTATCACCGGCGGTATTTTCTTTACCACTATTGGTGTTGGTATCTTCTAATGCATCCTCACTTGGTAACATTTGTGCCTGTAATAACGTAAAATCCGTACGGTCAAATGCTTTTCTTGCAAACATGATGATTAAGACAATTAAGGTAACGAATAATACATAAATCGCATTGGTGCCTACTCTGTAGGTATATTCAATATCAGAAGGCAATGTAATCCCGTAAAAATCAAACATCTCCATCATCACAGCACGGTTAATCTCTTGTGCGATTTGGAAATAATAACCTGATATCGCAATCACAAACACAAAGAATAGATTCACGATGCTTGCGAATTTGACAATCGCATTAAATTGTTTAAAGTTAGATAAATAACTGCTAATGGTTAAGACTAAGCTTAAACCAGATGATAACAACATCACAACTAAAACATAGGCAACCAAACGGTACCCAGGGTCAAGGTTTGGATAATCGGTTAATATCTTTAAACCCGTTAAGTCAACTGAATAATCAAAACTACCAAATGTCACGTTCATCACAATGATTGGGACAAATAGTAAGGACACAGTCACTAGGGTTAATAAGAAGACATATAAAAGCGGTTCTGCTTTGGCGTATTTAATCCTTAAGTCTTTATATTCAATTGGGTGATCCATGTGATACTTACCCTTTAGAATCGCAAACGCAAATATCACAAACACCATCAACAGAATTGGGATGAACGCATAAGTGACTGACTCATTGCCTTCTAGGGTGTAATAAATATTAGCCCCTAACCCGGCAATGAAGAAGACCAATGTAAAGACAAATATATAGTTAATAAATGCCATCGACTTCTTGATGAATCTTGCTTGATCAAAGAAGAAATGGGCGATGATATCGGATAAGAATAAGAATAAAAACAGTAAAATCGTGAAGTTTAATAAGAAATACCCAATCACTTCAAAATTGGTATCGCCATTAAATAGGGCACCAATGATGATGGCATGATAATCCGGTGATAAATCGATTAATGAATAAATCGGGACAAAGAACGTTGTCATAAATACCACTAATGACATGACATCAATGACCAAGACACTGGTTAAAATGGCTTTACTGATTGGTTTGTGTGTTACTTTTTTCGCACCCAATAATCTTTGTCTTAAGACACTTAAGAAAATAGCGGCTAACACGAAGACTAAAGTAATACTGACCAGCACCAACGCAAACCCTGATAGTAGGCCTTCAATCACTTGGAATATGACGATAACGCTTAGGAAGCCTAGCAAATAGAAAACCGAAGGCATAATCGCCCAATTGGATTTTCTAATCACACTGATGGTTGATAATAGTAGTGGTACTAAGGTGAGATAAAATAGGATAACCAAGACAAACGAAAATACAATTAGACTGCCACCATCTTGTATATTGTTGGCAAGACTAAATAAATCTAGGTCGTCATAAGGTTGTAAGAGGTTTAATGATAGTATCCAGGCATTTAACGTAAATACAACAAGCATCAACGATAAAATCATCATACCGACCCAATTAGGTTTTTTAAATAATAAGTTCAAATGAATTCCCCCTTGATGGATAAAAGGTTGTTTGACTGCTTTAATACATTCACCAAATCACGGTTAATGCATTCAAATTTATGTCAAACTTCGCTTGATTTATTATATCACGAAATCACGCATTCATTTTTAATGATGCCGTAATTTTATATTAAATTATCATAATAAAAATGGTGGTACCGAAAAGGTATCACCATTTTAATAGACGTTAATTACTCAGTAAGTTCATCTAACGCTTTTTTACCAATTTCAGATAACTGATAAATCCCACGTTCAACATTGATGAACCACATATAATAGTTTTTTCTTAATATGTTTGGTGTATCTTTGATGCCCGTATATAAAACAATCTCTTTTGGTGATTTTTGTCCAAATTCACGTAAGTATTTGGCAATTTCAATCACTTTCTCTTTATAGTGGGTCATCTTCTTCGATTTTGTGCCACCAACATTCATATCGCTTTTTCTTAAGGTGAACTCCTTCATGAGCTTTTCCTTTTTCTTTTTACTAGCCGTGATACTTCTTTTCAAATCAAACCCAAACGTTTCTACTAATACCTCTGCTTGATTGTTTGAAACCACAATCAAGCCAATCTCTAATCGTTTTAATAGATTTAGAAAATGTTTCACATTGGACTTTGTTTGGTTCAATACAGTTTTAGGTAAGGCAATATAAACCTTATCTGCGAGTTTTTGCCTATCAATCGCTTGATATATCAGTTTTAAGGAAATCTTTAGCTTGAGTTCTACGATGACCATATAATCGTCTTTGATTGCCATGATATCTATCGCACCAACTTCAGCTTTCACTTGATAGCCTAGTGATTCTAAAAGGGTCTTACATGGGTCGTAAAGCTCTGTTTCTTTTGTAATAGTCATTAGAAATAATACCCACTATCTGAAATAAAGAATACTAGTATTAATACTAAAAATAGTAACAGTGTGATGAATCTTTCGACTAGGGCTGGTTTGATATAAATGTATGGCTTCTTGAATAAACCAGACGATAAGATTGCAATGACACTCAAGCTCAACGGGATGATGAGTAAAGTACTCAAAGTTATTCTTCTTAGTAGTGATTCAATCGCTTGATTGCTGATCAATAACATGATGGATTCAACCAATAATATTAACGCAATCAAAACCCTATGAATATAGACTGGTAGTGATTGATATATGGCTTTCACATTAGTGATTTTACCTTCAGTATCTAACAATGCGACAAACGTTTCTATTTGTTCAACGATGACATAATCATGCTTTAGTGTTGCTTCTATAAAGGCTTCTTTTTTATCCATGTCCATCAAGTTTTTATCGATTAGAAATGTGATGGCTTGTTTATCCTTAAAGACATCCTTTATCAATAAAGTATCCACATAATCATCTAGATTTATGCTTACTTTATTTCCTGTGTTGATGCCCCATCCATCTATATATCGGATATTACCATTGAGTTCATAATAAAGATGGTTTTTATGTTCTATGGCAAGAGAACCGTTATCATCTCTTATGATACTAAGTGGTACGTCATACTGCTTAAGTACGACATAAGTCTTATAAATCATAGATTGCGTTGCTAAAAACTGATATTTAATCTGTGAGTCCTTATAAAATGATGAACGGTGATATCTAAATCGTTCTATTGGCATTAATAGTATAAAGACAATCAAGCCAATCAACAAGATAGGTGATAATAGTATGATGCTTAATATCGTTAATATGCGTTTCATTTAGTTACCTCTATTCTGATATGCCTATTTCCTTTACAACGATGTGCCAATCGTCAGGGTAGCCACTTGAAATGATGGTATATGTACCTGCCTCAAGTGTTACAAGTCTGTTTTTAAAGTTTTCTTCTATTAAATCTAACCCTTGATAAAGATGCGAATTAGATGAAGCGAAAAGTTGGACTTGAGTCGTTTTTGTTAGTGTAAATGTGACGCCATCAATATCATTTTGATAATCATACGTCATAACCAAGCCAGTTTCACCAAATGGTATAGTTGGATAGTCGCCATGTTTAGAATCATCTGCCTCCCCACCAGTAAAAATACCTAAGCGTACGATAACTTTATAAAGGCCACTGTTAATATCAAGCCATAATCCATCTCTTATAACGATATAGTATTTACCACTTTCTAGCAAATAATTGTAGTATATATTTTTCACATAAGGATCATAGCCGTATGGCGGGTTAATTTCATGTAAGCTGATGCGTTTACCTGATGCATCACAAAGCCATTGGTAGTAATTTGAACTAAAGACAATTTCTTTAGGTTCAGTTAATTCAAATGACACGATCACCATACCAGGCTCATCAAATGAAAGCACGATCTGTGGCATTTCTGTTTGGTTTGATCCATCAATTACAGATGTTACTTCAATAGTATCCACATTATAGTAGGCAATATGACTTGTATCCTTTGTGTAATATATACTGTATTGAGCGTATGTTCGATTGTTGGTTCTAACATAGTAAACACCAGGCGTTAATAGGATTTCTATTCCATTATAAGCTTTATCTAATAACTGATGTTGGTTATCATATAGCCCAAAAGTTGGCGGATAGACTTCTTTCTCTAAGACATCAAAGTGAAACGTATATTGAGCTGCTTCAGTGACTTCTAATTCAACATACTGATAAGGGTATCCACTA
Organism: uncultured Acholeplasmatales bacterium; assembly: GCA_927433595.1. Classification (GTDB taxonomy): domain Bacteria; phylum Bacillota_I; class Bacilli_A; order Acholeplasmatales; family UBA5453; genus Paracholeplasma. The sequence goes on from CAKMJY010000025.1 coordinate 14,913, forward strand.
CCTGAATATAAATAGTCCTCATTCGGATAATCTTTCATGGCTAACAATGGCTCACCTAGAGACCTACTATGAATGAATGGTTTGATATCGAATGTGATAGACGCTTGTCCTTGATAATTTAAATCATGGATATAAAGCGATGAGTCATCTAAACTGACGTATTTAATTGGGGTATCTGAAATAGGTATGCTTTCATAAAAATCATGTTCGTTATCTTTTCGGTATAACTGTGTGTCCTCATTAGATGAAATATAAATGACTGCATCACTAGGCAAGTCAAAGTTAACGGCGAAAAAATCATATTTTGATTCAAGTTCGTAATCATACGTGCCACTTTCACTCACAATCAAATCGGTTTGATTGAGGCCATCGGTGATGGGCTCAATGTTGATTAATTCAAGCTGATATGTGCCATAAGACATTGGATAATGGACATCAATATAATAATACCCTGATTCCTTGATATCAAATAAGTGGCTGATATTAGAAGGATTATCTACATCTTGATTGTAAATATCTTTAAATACCATGAGTGCATCTTTATCTCTTGTGCTATCACTAACTGAAATGGTTAAATCAGATTCATCATAGCCATTTGACTCAAAGCCATATCTGCCTGGTTCTAAGTAAGTATAGTATGTCGCATCATAAGGCATTGTGTGTCTAAATAGAATTGGTTTGTTTGCGTCAATCGGAATGTCAGTGCCATTTGAGTTCATTGGATAGAATTTAGTATCATCTGTGAAATCTATTGTCTCAAATGTTGTATAATTGAAAACCAACGCCATACTGATTTTGATTAGTATTTCTCGCACTTCCATATCCATCGTAATCTTGTATGAAAATGTATCTTCATCAAATAGATACACGTTTTCAAGGTTTGCGTTATTGATTTCTTCACCAGTTAGTCCTGCTTCAATTAATACACTACTAAAGTCTTGTTTGATATTTTGTGGTAAATAATCGCCCATTTTGCCATTTATTTCAAAATGTTCATTTGAAACTTTAATCACATCGACGTCACTAAAAGTAACGTCAAAAAGACTTAATAGGGTGTCATCTGGATCGTTATAAAATTTGCTCATTTCATAAAGTTGAATGCCTTCTACTTGATTAAATGTATCATAACTATATCTGATGATTTCATCCTGACGAACTGTCTCTACAATGACATCTGAGCTATTTTTAAGTATCGCATAATACGGTTCTCGCTGAATTTGTACATTTACCTGGTCATTAGACTTCGTCATGTGTCCATGATTATTAATAGAAATATTCATAGTTGTCTTGATATCAAACTGATTCGAAACTGCTAGATAGTTTTCTATTTTTGAACCGAGCTCTATCAGGGCAGAGCCTTTTTTCACCTCTTGACAACCCGTTAATACAAACAAAAGTATGATAACAATCAATCCAATTCTTTTCATATGCCGCCTCATAATCGTTTCTATTATTTTTACGCTAATATTTAACCTTGTGTCACATACATGCTATAAGATACTGGCCAAACGTTATCCGTTTTATAGTAGTATGTGCCTGGTGTTAAAGTCACTTCTGTTAAATGGTTAATCTCTGATACTTGGTTATGATTTTGATCCATTAGCAACCCCTTGACCAAATGCGCATTACCACCTAACTCATCCATATGAAAGGTATAAGTTGCCTGTTCTGTCACGGTTAGGCTTGCATATTGGGCAGGTAAATCTAGACTTGCATAGAAATAATCTTCATTTGGTATATTTTTCAGTTCCAAAAGCGGATCATCGAGCGATAAACTTTGAATAAATGGCTTGATATCAAATGTGATATGTCCGCTAGTTCTTCGATATGGATTATTGATATATATCGGTGCATCATTCAGATACGCATAGCCATATGGGTAGTCATTTAATGAACCACTTATATAAAGGTCTGTCAGCCAATTATATTTGTATATGGATGCTAGATTATCTACCGAGATTAGGATGACGGATGGGACTTCTAAATCAAATGATATCGCAAAGAAATCAAAATTATTGTCAATGTCATATGCATAAGTGCCACTATCAGTTACGATAAGATCGATCGGTTCTATATCATCTGTAGGTAGTGCTATTTTTTCAATGAGAATCGAGTAGCCTTTAGATGTGGCTGAATTTTTAACATCTATATAATAATAGCCAGCTTCTTTAATGTCATAATATTGTTCAATGTTGAAAGGGTTAATGATCTGTTGGTCATAAACATCTTTGAAGACGAGAAATTCAGTTGGGTCTCTTGACTCATCTGATAGTGTAATCATTAAATCGGATGGATAATCATCCATTGTATTAAACCCATACCTACCTGGTTCTAAATAGGTGTAATAGGTCATCTCTAATGGGGTTTTATAATTCATTTCAATTGGGTTATCTGCATCGATTGGAATTACGTCATCCAGTATAGTAACCGGATAATAAAGCGACTCGTCATGGATATCAATCGTATCAAATGATTGATAAGTATATGTCACATCACCTTTAACCGAGACTTCTGTTGAAAGGATTTTAAATTCAATATCAATCGAATATTTTAGAATATCTTCATTAATGTAAAATGTGATGTCAACTTCAATGTCGTTAATGTCTGCTTCAGTCATCCCTTTTTCGATTAATTGTGCTTTTAAATCGGCCATCGTGGTGATTGGTATAAAGTGTTCTAGTTTACCAGTAATCTCATAATTGGCATCTGAGAATTTTCTAACGGCAATATCTTCTAACTTTAAATCGATGTAAAAGAATGGGTTTAAACTGTCTTCTAGTGCGACTTGTTCTTCTTGATATAATAGTCTGTCATTCAAATGATGAAAGTTAGTCATGATGTATTTGACTAGATTGTTTTGCTCTCTTGTTTCGATGACCTTTACAGACTCTCTCTCATCTAAGATATAATAAGGTTCCTTTTGAGCATAAATAGTCGAACTATTTCTATCTGTGTCACTTAAGTAGATGGGATTACCATTGAAATCTTCGATGATTAATTTGGATTCTGACACGATTGCGTGCTTAACCTCAAATTGATTAGCCCCATCGAAATAAGCCTTGATTGTCTCATTGAGCGCTTCAAAATTACTACCTTTGAACATCATTTGACAACCCGATAATAAAAACATCAACAACATGAGTAATATGCTTACTTTTTTCATAGATTATTTAGTATACACACTTAAATAGGAGTGGGTATACGCCCTTTCTTAAAAGATAAAAAACGTAGATGTGGCAAATAGATTTTGCCCATTAATCTAAATTGGGTTGTAAGACCACACTAATTTGCCAGTCTTCTGGATAGCCACTAGAAATTAAGGTATAAGTGCCTGCCTCAAGTGTGATTGTAATTTGTTCGAAATGTCTTTCTATTAACTGTGTGCCTAAATAAAGATAAGCGTCGCTATTTGAAAATATGGTGACCGTTTTTGTTTCCAAAAGCGTAAAGATAACACCATCTTGGTCGCCAAGATAGTCATACTTGGTGACCATACCTTGTAATCCGAATGGGATATTTTGGTAGTTACCGTAAGTTGAGTCATCTGATGTGCCGCCTGTGAAAATCGCAAATGGTACCAATACGTCATAAGGAAAGCTATATGAATTCAAATAAGTCGGGTGGGTGATTTTTATAATATATTTGCCTGCTTGTAGTTGATACATGAAGTAAGCCCCACTCATGCCGTGTAAATTGATTGGATGACCGGATTCATCGTATAGACTATAATCTTGACTACTACCGAAGATGACTGCTTTGGTTTCAAGTAATACAAAGGTTCCAATGACCACATCGCCTTTTTGTTGAAACGTGATATCTAAATGTGGCATTTCAGATAAACTCATGCCGACATATTCACTAGTTTGTCCGATTGAAGTAATCGAGAGTTTCGTGATACCTACTTCATCGGTTTCATAATAAATACTATACGTGACCGATTCTAAGTTGCTTGTTTCATAATAATAGGTCCCAGGCATCAACACCAAACTACTTTGATTGCCGATACTAGAAATGACTTTGCCATTTATATCTAATAGATTACCTTTAGCATTTGATACAAGACCTTTGGTTGCGGTCATGTTAAAGGTATATCTAAGGGCTGCTGTTACTTCTAACTTAATATATTGATTTGGATAGCGATTCCCTGAATAAAGATAATCTGTATTTGGGGTTGCTTTCATATTCAGTAATGGTTTATCTACCGAAGTACTATGCACTAATGGATGAATTTCTACTGTGATTTCACCACTTCTACTGTAAACGGGATCGTGTAAATAAAGTACTGCATTACTGGTATAAATGTATTCAAGTGGTGTTGTTGTGATAGGGATGCTTTCATAAAAATCATGGACTGTGTCCTTTTTGTATACATAACTATACCCATCCACAGATAAGTAAATGATGGCATCACTTTCTAAATCAAACTGAATGCTATAAAAATCATACATAGATTCTATTTGATAATCATACGTACCACTTTCAGTTACGATTAAATCAATGGATTCAGTGCCATCGGTGAGCGGTTCTATTTTTTCTAATTCAAGTGTGTATGGTGCGAATGATAATGGATAATGCACATTAATAAAGTAATAACCGCTTTCTTTGATGTCAAAAAATTGACTGATATTTGAGGGATTATCATTATATTCATTGTATACGTCTTTAAATACTAAAAGTGCTTTATCATCGTTTGATGCATCTGTAATGGCGATTTTAAGACCTAAATCACCATAGTATGTTTCAGATTTAAACCCATATTTACCAGCTTCTAGGTAAGTATAATACTGTGTATCACGTGCTTGATCATCGGTAAATAGGATTGGTTTACTGGCATCGATTGGGATTTCTGTTTCATAAGAACTCATTGGGTAATAAAGGGTATCATCTGTGATATCGATCAGTTCAAACTCGGTATAACTAAACATCACACTCAAATCAATGGTTAGCAAGACGTCTTGTATATCAAAATCGAATGTCATTGAATAGGTAAACGCATCTTCACTGAATAAAAACACCAATTTTAAAGTGATACCATTGATTTCGGTTTCAGTAGCACCGGATTCTAACAAAATTTCTTTTAAGTCTTTGACTAAATCTTCTGGTAAGAAATCGATCATTCTACCAGATACTTCAAAGTTACTTGAAGATATCTTTTTTACGTTTACTTTATTTAGATTGATATCAAGGTTCGATAATGGGTTATTACTCTCCTCAATCATAGTTTGATTGAATTCATAAAGTTGAATACCATTGACTTGATTGTCTTTTTCCATGATATAAGTGTTAATGTTGTTTTCATTCATGGTTTCAACTATCATCATGTCTTCTGTTTCAATGATGGCATAATAAGGTTCTTGTTGCGCATATGCAGTAATAGACTCACTAGCGCTTTCCTCGTTACCATTTTGATCAACTAAGACATCGATGGTTGTTGTAATCTCAAACTGGTTTCCGCCATCCATAAACTTTTCCATCTTTAGACTGAGTTCCGTGATATTAGTCGCTTTTGCTAGCGCTTGACAGCCTGTTAATACAAATGTTAAACATAACGCCAATAAACCGATTCTTCTCATAACACACCTCACCGACGTATCTATTAATCTCATTATAACAAAATTAGAAAACATAATAAATATTAATTTAGAGAATTAGTAATCGTTATCAATAAAAGAACCATCCAAATTACTGGATAGTCCTGTTTTTACTAAATGGTTTAAGTGACATGAATATATGATGAATGGTTTGTTCATCTATATTTGAATCTGGTAGTTCATCAATATATGCTTTCAGGTCATTGATGTGAATAACGAAATTCGACGATTTAATGTTCAAAACAGCTTTCTCTGAAAAACAAACCACATTATATAAAGTTATATGGTCCATTTTAAGATATGATTTCAACTGACGAATGTGGTATTCATTTTGCTGGATTGGACTTAAGAAATTGATGTGTTTATTTCCAATATATTGTGTCCACACCGTTTTTTGACTATCTCCTCTGATGACACCGCTATAGTTTTTGGTTTCAATGACAATGATACCTTTTCGGTTAATCAAAATGTGATCAATTTGAGTCTTGTTAATACCTGGTAATGATATATCATATAATAAAAAAGGTTCATTATTTAACGCCCTATTTACTTCGTTTTCACCCAAAAAACCTTTGACTCGAGGTTGATTATAATAATTATCTTGTGCGATTTTAGCAGCTTTAATGGCATATTTTAAAAAACTAATGTTAACACCTACTTTCCATATTTAGATTGAATGGCTTCAATGTGTCTACTTTTAACAGAGGGATTTGAACCTATATTTTCTAGTAATAGTTTGTAGTATATACCATTTGTGTCAATGTTGGTTTCTACTATTTTATCGATTATATTAAAGAACTCTAAAGGCGTATAAACGTAGTTTGCAGCTACCTTAAGCTCTGCATCACCACCAAACACGACTATATTCTTATAATCAAATGGTATATATTTATTTAGCACACCGATGTGCATTTCATTTTGTTTGATTGGATTTTTCAACTCGAATGTACTATTTTTGGTGTAATACTTGCCACCTGGTTTATATTGATAAGTCGTTTTTATGACTTGAGTCCAAACTGGTTTACTATAAGAACCAAAGATTGTTCCTCTATAGTCCTTACATTCGATGACGAAAGCATGACCTTTATAAAACATCAATAAATCTATTTCGGTACTTGGAATATTTGCACTACCTGTACTCAAATAAAGACTTCTGATGATTTTTGCTTCAGGGTATTTGCTTCTGAGTCTTTGTTCTAACCACATTTCAAATGCATTAGTTGATTTGGTTTGATATGCATCTAAATAGTTATCCAACATTGGCCATGTGATATGATGATCAAGCAATAAATGGTTTAAGTATGATATTAAATCAAAGTGTTTATCTTTTTTATGCGTCTGATAGTACATAAAAACATGTTCATATAGAAATCTTGCGTTGTGTGCATTTATACTGTCGGACAGTTGAATGAAGAAATTGAATGTATCTTGATACTCGTGGGTAGAAAATGAGCACTTTGGCTTTTTATCTAAGATTCGTTTAATGACACTTGAAAAAACAACCAATTTTGATTTTGAATCGAAATCAATAAATACCGGTAAGTCATGATGATACTTTACTGTTTCCTTTAATTGCTCATGTAGGTACTCATCTTCCAGAAAATTCGCATGCTGATTAGTCAAGTTGACATAGATACGGTTCCCTCTAAGAATCGTTTTAATTGCAGTTCTCTTACCTGATAATCCCGACATGGCTGATTTGAAATGTTCAATTTGTTGATCAAAATCGCGTGTATTTGGTTTGAAGTAACCGTTATTGTATTGTGAAATAAAATCTTTTACAAGTATCACTAGAGCATCGATATGTTCATTATTTGAATTAATGCTCGATTCTAATCGATCAATATCATGTAAATCAATCTTAGAATTGGATAAATCTTGATTATCTCTGATGTATTGAATAATCTGTAACGTCTTAATTAACTTTCTACTAGAAACATAAAAAATACTAGTTTCAAGTGCGCGATTCATCCTAGTAACCTTTTTAAGGCATCCATTCAATTTTAGTAGACGAAACATTCTCATATCGGACTCTCTTTATGATGTAATTGTAACACATCAATAAGTAATGATATGCTTCAAAATCATATATTACATTATAAGCAATTTCTAAGGCAAACTTATAATGATGAATATGTATAACTACACTTGCTTTTCATGCTTTCAAAAAAGCACAAATATTTGATATCAAAAACTACAACTCTTTTTGTTGTTTTCATAGTTTGTTAAATTTCTTCATTTTTCATTAATCTTATATATATTAATATATATAAAAGTTGTCATCTTGTGATTTAAAAAAACATCAAAAATGATATTGGTGTTTTAAACCATTTTTTTGTGTTATGATATCTATTGACATTTTCTTTATTTCTAGTATGATTTGATTGTCATAGTGATTCATTTATGAAGTAAGTGTATATAAAAAGTCTAAAGTTTTTACTTTGACTCAACTTTAAAATAAAAATAACAAGGAGGGTTTTGAAATGGCAAAAGCATTAGTTATTGGTTGTGGGGCAGTCGCAAGCGTTGCGATTCAAAAAATTGCCCAAAATCATGCAGTATTCAAAGAAATGGTGATTGCGAGCAGAAGCGTACACAAGTGTGAAGCTTTCGCAGCGAAATTAAACAGTGAACATATCAGCGTTTTGGCTGAACAAGTGGATGCAGATCATGTTGAGAATGTGGTGAAGTTAATTGAAAAACATCACCCAGATATCGTTGTGAACGTCGCATTACCTTATCAAAATATTCCTATCATGGAAGCGTGTATCCAAACAAAGACACATTACCTAGATACAGCATGTGCTGAAGTTAGAGACCAAGCAGGGTTTGAATATGGTACACAATGGGTTTATCATGAAAGATTTAAAGAAGCTGGTGTTGTGGCATTACTTGGTTCAGGTTTTGATCCAGGTGTGACCAGTGTATTTTCCATGTATGCGAAAAAGCACTACTTCGATGAAATTGACACCATAGACATCTTAGATGCGAATGGTGGCGACCATGGGTATCCTTTCGCAACCAACTTTAATCCAGAAATCAACATCAGAGAAATCACCTTACCAGGTAGATACTATGAAAACGGCTCTTATAAGGTTGTACCTGCATTATCTAGAAAACACGAATATCTTTTAGACCAAATTGGTCCAAAAAATATGTATTTGATGTATCATGAAGAAATCGAATCGTTGGCACGCTTCATTCCTGAAGTAAAACGCATTCGCTTTTACATGAGTTTTGGTGATGCCTATTTAACACACCTTAGAGTCCTTGAAAATATTGGGATGACTTCTGTTAAACCTATTATGTTCCAAGGTCAAGAAATCGTGCCTTTACAGTTTTTAAAGGCAATCTTACCGGACCCTTCTACTTTAGGACCTAGAACCAAGGGTAAAACCAACATTGGTTGTATCATCAAGGGTAGAAAAGATGGTAAAGAAAAGACTTACTATGTGTATAACGTCTGTGACCATGAAGCTTCCTTCAAAGAAACTGGTTCACAAGCCATCGCTTATACGACTGGTGTGCCAGCCATGATTGGTGCGGCACTGATTGCCCAAGGTATTTGGCAAGGCGCAGGTGTGTATAATATGGAACAATTTAATCCTGATCCGTTCATGGATATGCTAAACAAATGGGGCTTGCCTTGGGTTGAAAACTTTAACCCAGTCATGATTGAAGATTATGAAGATTAATCCAAATATCCCGACACCTTACTACTTAGTAGATGAGACACTATTGATTAAAAACCTAGAAATCATTAAAACGATCAAAGAACGTTCAGGCTGCAAGGTGTTACTAGCCCAAAAAGCTTTTTCAATGTTCCACTTCTATCCTTTAATGGCTAAGTACTTAGATGGTACGACTGCTTCTGGTCTTTATGAGGCTAGACTAGGTCATGAACATTTTGGTAAAGAAACGCACGTGTATGCCCCTGCGTTTAAGGATGCAGACTTTAAAGAAATCTTAAAGTATGCAGACCATATTGTCTTTAATTCAGTCACTCAGTTAATGCGCTTTAAAGATGAGGCATTAAAGCATGGGAAGACCATTGGGATTAGGGTAAACCCTGAAATCTCCACACAAACGCATTCGATGTATGACCCTTGTGCACCAACTAGCCGTATGGGCACAAGATTAATTGACTTAGATGAGGCTATACTTCCGTTCATTTCAGGGATTCATTTCCATACACTATGTCAACAAAATGCAGATGCGCTCGAAGTGACATTAAAAGAAGTTGAAAAAAAGTTTGGCAAATACTTACACCAATTAAAATGGATCAACTTTGGTGGTGGTCACCACTTAGCAAGAGCCGATTATGACCTTGACTTATTGGTGAAATTGGTGAAACACTTTAAAGAAACCTACGACTTGGAAGTCTATTTAGAACCAGGTGAGGGGATTGTCCTTAATACCGGTTTCTTCGTCTCAGAAGTTTTAGACATTGTGAAAAATGATATGGATATCGCGATCCTAGACACATCAGCTACTTGTCATATGCCTGATGTCATTGAAATGCCTTTTACCCCACCAGTGGTTGGGATGAAAGATAAAGGGCATCACTACCGTTTAGCTGGTTATACCTGCTTAACGGGTGATAACATTGGTGAATATCATTTTGAAAAACCATTAGAAATTGGTTCAAAGATCATATTCGAAGACATGGCTTTATATACCATGGTTAAAAACAATACATTTAACGGTATTCCATTACCGGCTATATACGCTAGAAATCTAGCGGGTGAAGACATCTTAATCAAATCGTTTGATTACCTTGACTTCAAAAAGAAACTGTCCTAAGAGGTGAGCGATGAAAAAAATCAAGGTTAGTAAATTTGGAGGTACATCCATGGCAACCAGTGATACCATATCACAAGTTGTCCGTATCATTAAAAGCGATGAAGAACGTAAATTCGTTGTTGCATCAGCGCCAGGCAAAAGGTTTAAAGATGATATTAAAGTCACCGATTTACTTTACCAGTTAGCGGATGAAATCATCCATTATAAGAGTCCAGATACGTTTTTAATCATTAAACAACGTTTTTTAGACATCACAAAACACTTGTCCTTAACATTCTCAATGGAACATTTATTAGATACCGTATTAGAAGAAATGTTTTTACACCACACACTCGATTTCATCGTCTCACGTGGTGAGTATTTATCTGCTAAAATCTTAGCAGATGTCTTAGATTTTGAGTTCATTGATGCGAAAGATTTAATTCGTTTCAGAGGGTCAAAACTAGATTATACCCTAACACAAAAGACGGCGCGCAAGTTTTTAAAAGAAAAAGAAAATGTCGTCATTGGCGGATTTTATGGTGCTACACCAAGTGGTTCTATTAAGATACTAACCCGTGGTGGCGCAGATGTCACTGGGGCATTAATCGCTAGAGCAGTTTCTGCAAAAGTCTATGAAAACTGGACCGATACAGATGGGTTCTTAATGGCAGATCCAAGAATCGTTGAAAACCCACATTTAATTGATGTGATGACGTATAAGGAACTACGCGCTTTATCCTTTATGGGGGCAAGCGTCTTACACAGTGATACCTTCTATCCTTTAATTAAGGCTGGTATTCCAATCAATGCGAGAAATACATTTAACCCAAGCTGTGTTGGTACATTCATTTATGATTATGTCCCACAAAGTAAGAGTAAGAATGTCATTACAGGGATTGCCGGATTAAATAACTTTACCTTAATCATCATGGAAAAACACCTGATGAATGAAGACCCAGGGTTTGATCGAAAGGTATTATCCATTTGTGAGAAATTAGACATCATGGTGGAACACTTTCCAAATGGGACAGATACTTTCTCGATGATGATTGAATCCAAATACTTAACCGATGATAAGAAAGACTTACTCATCAATCAGATTAGAAAACAAATGAAACCAGATACGATTGAAGTCTTAGATAACATCTCGTTGATTTCGATTGTTGGTAGAAATATGATGACAAACAAATATACGATGTTAAAGTTATTTAGTGCCTTAGTCAATACGAACATCACATTAAGAATGATTGACTATGGATCGAATGGGACCAACATTGTCATCGGGGTCGATGATATTGACTTCGGTTATGCCATCAATGCTGTATATAATGAATTTATTAGAGGTGAACACTAATGGGTATTAAATTAGCCATTGTTGGCGCAACCGGTGTAGTTGGTAGAAAGTTTTTAACCGTCTTAGCAGAAAGAAAAATAAAGATTGAACAGTTTGGATTAGCAATGATGTAGTCATGTTTAAAGGCATCATGCCCATTGACCTCAGGGACAACCAAAGGTATAGCTTCATCCATTCTAAAGGCACTGGAATTATCAATAACTACAGTTTTTTCTCCTGCGAAAATCGGCGCGAACGCTAATGCAATTTGACCACCTGCACTGAATAGTGCATAATCTGTTTTGTTTTTTAAGATGTTTGCCTCACTGAGTTCAATGACCTCATGCATTTGACCATCAAACGCTATTTGTTGGCCAGCGCTTTTCTTAGATGCGAATAACACCAATTGATCAATCTTTATTTTTCTTTCTGCTAAGACGGTTAAAAACTTTCTACCAACTACACCGGTTGCGCCAACAATGGCTAATTTAATACC
>CAKMJY010000026.1 GCA_927433595.1 uncultured Acholeplasmatales bacterium
ATGATTCCTGGTATTTATATCAGCCAACACAACCAAAACAAACCTGTCTTATTTGAAGACAAATCTGCTATTTAATTGTTCAAGTTCTTGCTTCTTTTCATCAAGTTTAATTTCTTTTTGACCGAGAAATTCTTCTCTTTTGTCTAAGTTAGCAGCTCTTCTATTTAACATTTCATCGCGTTGTGTAATCTTTGTTTCTAAATCGATTACAATTTGCTTACGCTCTTTCATGTCACGTTCAAATTCACGTTTTTGGTTAAAAATGTCTTGACGTGCTTCTAAAATTGCTTCTTTCTTGACTTTTTCGGCCTCTTTTTGACCATCTTCAACAATTTTCTTTGCAGTTTCTCTACTAGTTAGGATACTCTTTTCGTGTTGTTTTACACGTAAAAAATAGCCACCTATTACCCCTGCGCTACCTAGCAAAATGGAGACGATAATCCATAAACCATCGTTCATTGTTAGTTCCTCCATTTTCGATTTTTTTGTACAGTTTAAAATTTTTAATTGAGCGTTAATTATCTAAACAACATTATAATAATGATAACTTTTTATTATTAGTACTACTCTATAATTATATAGTAGAAAGGGCTTTTAGTCAACGCATTACAATTCATCTTTTATTTTAAATTTATATATTGTATAATAATATTACGTGAAGTGAGGAAATATATGAAAAAGAGTAAAAAAACATCGAAAATGACGTGGTTTCTACAACATCGTTTGCTTGTGTTCATCATACTAATTGTCGTCGTTTTACCATTAATTATGATTCCTGGTATTTATATCAGCCAACACAACCAAAACAAACCTGTCTTATTTGAAGACAAATCTGCTAAAGTTGTTGATGTAAGTGACATGGCACATTTCGATATCGATTATCAAATTACCGAAATGCGTGAAACCAATAGCGAGTTATCTGGTGGCTATTACCGTGTGAAATTCACATTAACAAAGAAAGATACTGTTAATAGTATTTCAAACGTCAAATTGACATTCCAGTTATCCACTACTTGGGAAGCCTATCAATCTAATTCAACTGAACAAACCATTGCATTAGGTCAAGAACGTACAGTTCAAATTGCGTTTAACTTTGATATGGATCAAAATGTCCTACCATTCGTTAAACCTGGTGGCCCATTCTTGTATGCAAAGATCACTTATGTTGAGACCATCTTAAATGAACCGTTCAATAGAACCGTTTATGTAAAACTACCGATGGATTTAGTAAAAGATAACACCACCATTATTCCAGCATAAAAAATACGCCAGCAAATTCAATTGCTGGCGTTTTTATTTTAAGTTATTTTAAATGGTAGGCTGCTCTAACTTTTTCTTCAATTGTCTTCGCAATCTCTGGATGTGTTTCTAAATATTCTTTGGCGTTTTCTCGGCCTTGACCAATCTTTTCGCCTTCATATGCATACCATGCACCACTCTTTTTAACAACTTCCAATTCAGAAGATAAATCAATCAATTCGCCCATTCTTGAAACACCTTTACCATAAACAATGTCTACAGTGGCTACTTTAAATGGTGGCGCTACCTTGTTCTTAACGACTTTGATGTTAACCTTATTACCAACAATGTCGTTACCTAGTTTGATTTGCTCTGAACGTCTTACTTCTAGTCTAACAGACGCATAGAATTTTAACGCTCTACCACCAGATGTGGTTTCTGGGTTACCAAACATAACGCCGACTTTTTCACGAATTTGGTTGATGAAAATGGCAATGGTGTTGGTTTTGCTGATGATACCAGATAATTTTCTCATCGCTTGTGACATCAATCTTGCTTGAAGACCAACGTGAGAATCACCCATATCACCATTGATTTCTGCTTCAGGTACCAAAGCAGCTACTGAGTCAATGACGACAATCCCAACTGCACCACTTCTGATAAGTGCTTCTGCGATTTCTAAGGCTTGTTCACCTGTATCTGGTTGAGATAAGATTAAGTTATCTACGTCAACACCAAGTGCTTTTGCGTATTGTGGGTCTAATGCATGTTCAGCATCGATGAATGCTGCATAGCCACCCGCTCTTTGTACTTCTGCAATTGCCGTTAAAGCAAACGTGGTTTTACCACTACTTTCTGGTCCATAGATTTCAACGATTCTACCTTTTGGATAACCGCCAATACCTAGTGCAACGTCTAAAGAGATTGAGCCTGATGGACTAAATTCAACATGTCTATCCGCTTCATCGCCCAGCTTCATGACTGAACCTTTACCGTATTGCTTTTCTATTTGTTTCATCGCATTTAGCAATGCTTCTTGCTTTTTAACGTCCATGTAATTCCTCCTTATTTAATATGTACAACCATCATATCTATTTTACTTTAAATCGATTCAAAAATGATGGCTCTGTTTTTATAAAAATATTCAACACCTGATAATACTGTAAAAATAATGGCTATCCACAACAAGATGTCGCCAACCAATTGATCTAATCCAAAGTTATTGAATAATAATACCGTTAATGCGATAACAGTGGTTGCCATTTTTAGCTTGCCAAATTTGCTTGCTGCAATGACTTGGCCTCTTTCTACTGCTAATAATCTAATCCCTGTTACAATGAACTCTCTAGCGACCACAATCAATGTCATCCACCATAATACTTTCATTTCTGTTTGTAGGTAGAGAAACGCAGTTAGCACCAATAACTTATCTGCAATCGGGTCGGTAAACTTCCCAAAGGTCGTGACCAAGTTATGTTTTCTAGCCAAATAACCATCTAGGAAATCTGTAAAACTAGCAAGCACGAATATGATCGCAAATATCAATTGTGCAAGGTTTAAATCGAAAATTGTTTTTATTTCTTTTAATGGTTCAATCACTAATATGATTACCATTACTGGAATGGCCACCATGCGGCTCAAAGTTAGTTTATTTGGTAATGTCATGTTCATATCTCGCTTTCAATTTATTTTAACATATTTTCCGTTTAATAGTTGCAATTTAATATGCCATTTGGTATAATTTGAGTTGCTTATCACGGGAGGTGACAATATGGCTAACATCAAACAACAAATCAAGAGAAACAAAACAAACGAAAAACGTAGATTAATCAATGCTTCATTCAAATCTTCTACGAAGACTGCAATCAAAGCGGTTTTAACAGCAGTTGCAGCTAAGGACAAAGAAAAAGCATTAGTAGCAGTTGCTTATGCAAACAAGAAATTGGATAAGGGACAAGCTAAAGGTATTTACCATAAAAACTTTGTTGCCAACCACAAATCACAACTTGCTACGCTAGTTAACAGTCTATAATCCACATCCACGATGTGGTTTTTTTTTATCTAAAATTTGTAACGCTTTTCGATTTCTAAGCGGTTGCCATATTGTGGCACCATCAATACATGTGGCGCAAGCGATCCATATGGTGGATATTTAGGATTATACCCAATCACATTGATATAGGCATCGGTTGTATCGCGTTCTTTAATCATCGCCAATAATACGTGCAGTGTCGCTTTGATGTCATCAATCGCTCTATGCGTATTTTTGACTTCTACGCCATAAGTAGAGACGGCGTTATCCAGTTTATGTGGATATGGATGTCTATCTTTAAACATCGCCATCACATCTAGCAAGTCGTTTGGTAGTTCAAATAGTGGGTCTTCTTGTCTTCTAAAAAGTGCTTTTAAAAAACCATGATCGAATGCGATGTTATAAGCAATCAACAACGTTTTTTCATCATACATCGATTTAAACTGAAAAAAAGCATCTGCTTCATCGATGCCATCTCTTAACAACATTTCATCTGTGATATGTGTGATTTCAATGATTTTTGGTGGTAACGGTTTATCTTGTCTGATTAAAACCGATAGTTCTTTTTCTACTCTGTATTGCATGACTTTTGGGTCACGTTTTAACAAAATCGCCCCAATTTCAATAATCTTTTCCGTTTTAGCGCTCAATCCCGTTGTTTCAAAATCGAACAATAAGATCTTCTCATATTTTTCTACTAACACACTATACCTCCAATAAGAATAATTCTAGACCGAGTTTTTTATCAATTCGGCCAGATTTTATGTCGTAATCTAAATTTGACAGACGTTCATACAGTGATTCTAAATCTGTCTTTTTAATTTGTTGTGCATTTTTAACCATGTAATAAGCTTTATTGGATTTGACACCAAAGTAAGATGCAATCATATCTTGTGTGTAGCCTTTATCTAATAACTGTCTGGTTTGAATGGTTTCTTTTAATTTAATCGAAATTGAAGACAAGATTCTAATTGGGTCTTCATTTTTTTCAAGTAAGTCATAGTATACTTCTAAAATACGCTTTTTATTTTTCGCCACCACCGCATTGGTGAGTTCGAAAATGTTTTCTTCTAAATTTCTACTGACCAGCTGTTTAATGTCTTTTAAAGAAATCTTTTTTTCATCAAACGCAAACAATTTTAATTTGGCCATCTCGTTATTTAAGAGTGAAATGTCATAATTGGTGCGCTCTAATAATTCATTAATGGCTTGATCTTCAATTTGATATTTAATCGAGTCGAACTCTTTTTTCACATATGGTTTAAAGGCATCTTTATCCATATCGCTTACTTGTTCGATTCTGATATACTTCTTCGCTTCTTTAGTGACTTGTAAGCCTTGATCTAGTGGCTTAGCTGTCATAAAAATAACCGTGGTATCTTCATTTGGATTATGGAAATATCGCATTAAGTCAGGGATTAAATCATCTTGCTTATCTTCATGAAAGAACCAAGGGCTTTTCACTTTAATGATTTTTTTGTCAGCGAAAAAAGAAATGGTGTTCATTTCTTGGAGTAATTGGTCCATTGATTGTTCGGATAAATCATAAGAGAGTACGTTGAATGGGTCAACGTCCAAAGTCTTCACTAAAGATTCAACCGCATTTTCAACTAAAAACATATCATTGCCATAAAATAAATAGATTAATTCTGGCATGAAATCGCCTACTTTCTTTTAAATATTATACTACAAAATCGATTATTTGTGAATCAAAACGAGATATTTCTTATCCCGATTTGATGTTATGGTTATCGTGTATTCCAGTTTGGTTTGATATACCTTAATCCCTAACTCATAATATCGGTTCAAAACTGAGTCATGCGGGTGATTGAATTTGTTTTCTCTGCCAGCAGATATAATCGCTAGTTCTGGGTTCACGTGTTTTAAAAAAAGTAAGGAAGACGATGTACTTGACCCATGATGTGGGACTTTTAGGATGTCTGTTTTTAATGTTTTACCATATTTTTCAACCAAATCTTTTTCAGCTTCTACTTCAATGTCACCTGTAAATAGATAAGTAACCCCATTAATACGCGTTTGGATCACAATCGATTGATTGTTTTTGCTTGCATATGGCTTAATTGGTGCTAGCACTTCCAGTTCAATGCCGCGGCAACTAATCGTATCACCTGTCGATACCGTGTCATAAGCATATTGGCCATCAATCAAGTTAAAGAATGTCCCTGATTCATATGGATTTATGATGAGTGTTTTGACCTCAAGTGTATCTAGTATGGTAAAAACAGATTTATAGTGGTCATAATCACCATGTGTGATGATGACATAATCAATGATATCGATGTGTTTTGTCCTTAAATAAGCATAAACATCACCAAATGCATCAATGACAATCGTACAGCCCTTTTGACTACTAATGATGGTTGTGTCACCTTGACCAACATCCAAAAAAGTCACCGTTGTTTGTAGTCTTACTAGTGACACACTGGGGATGATTAAAAGATATAGCATTAACCAAGACAATCGATAAAAATGTTTGTTTTTTAAATAGCCCACATAAAAGTAAACCCATAATACTAAGTATCCAATCAAATAGATACCACTGATTTGTGGCAGATTGATGCTAAATTGATCTTTTTCTACCCAGGTTAAAGTCATTTTTATCAACTGAAAACTGTCATTTAAAAGTATCGCAATCGGTCTAAATAAACTCGCCCAAGACAAGGGTAGTATCACATATGAAAAAAAGACCATGAATATTGGTGCAACCAAAAAGCTGATCGGATATATACGATCTTGAAAAGTCGAGATGAAAGGTATCACCAATAACTGCACAAAAAGCGTGTGTTTGAATAAGCCATAAAACCCTTTTTCTGGCGGTTCTAAGACAAAAAATAAACTGATGATGAAGCTGAGAATAAAGCCCAATTGGTAGATTAAATATGGGTTAAAGAAGAATAAACCTATAAAACTGAGTGATAAGGCATCTAATCTTGTGTACGGTTTTTGTTTGAGTTTAAGTGTTTCATAGATTAAGTATTGTGTGACTGCACGCAATAACGACACAGGAAATGATGTCAAAAAAAGATAGATAGATAAAACCACATAATAGGCCATCAACTTCTTTTTTTGGTTGAGTGGTTTAAATACCATACTTAAAAATAGAATAATCACATTCACATGCAACCCAGACAATACAAATAGATGTGATAACCCCAAATGACCGATGGCATCTTTTTCTTCAAACTCATAAAGACCAAATACCAAACTAGACACGAAATCCCTAGCATCTTTTGGTAGGCTTTTTAAATAGGTCATGATTTGACCAATCAAAAGATGTGGGACAAACTGTTTACCAACGATTTCAAAAATCGGTTGGTTCAAATACCCTTTGATGCCTTTACTTTGATAATAACTATAAAGATCAAAATCACCTTCAAATTGCGCATGTTCAAACGGAATAACCAAAGCATCCGTATAGATCACATCACCAATTTCTAAGTCTTCATCGGTTTTGATCATATATGAACCATAATTTGAATAACCTATGTAGTAAAAATCATCGATTTCGATGATGGTATATGTATCACTAGGCGGTATCTTTAGATTGGTTCTAAATAATTGATAGAAAATGGCACACATGATCATCAACCATATGGCGTATTTCTGCTTGTTCTTCCTGATAATCACGATAAAAATAAAGACAAAGACAAGATAATACAAGCTTTTTAATACCAATAAGCCAAGCAACATACCAATCGCGTATAGATGTGTATTAGATGGTAATGAGATGTTTAATCTTTTCAAACGTCTGAACCCCTATACCGGATACATTCATGAGCTCATCAATCGCGATAAATGCACCATTTTCTTGGCGATAAGAGATGATTTTATCTGCGGTCACTGAGCCAATATATGGGATAGTCATGAGTGTTTCTTTGTTCGCTTGATTGATATTTACTTTACTCACAACTACCTCATTTTTTGCAGGTATGGTGATGACCATATTTGTCATAATAGGCTCATACAAATTAATGAGTTCAACGTCTGCGTTCATCGTTAACCCATAGGCATAAGCAAATAATGCTTGATAGGTTGTCCCAGGTTTGACCTCATATAACCCAGGGATATTGACCTCCCCTACCAGCTCCACTTGAATGAGTTCTGGGACCTCAATACGGTCAACCTTGACTGCTTTAGTTTCTTGTTTTAATAGTTTTGGCATAAAGATGAATAATCCAAGTGCCAAAACAAAGCCAACTACTTTAATATACTTTTTCATGTTATCACCCATTAAATGAATACCAATCTCGGAGATAAAAAAAAGAAAACAAGCCTAAAGACTTGTTTTAATGTAATGTTTTCTATCATCTGGTCCATGTAAGACTTCTGTGGTCATACCTAAACTATTCAATGTGTCGATATAGTATTGAAGCGGTTTAATGATTTGTCTGATGATATAAGTTTCATCGCTTTTGATGGTGTGTGTCATCGATTCGTTTTTTACACTGACTTGCCACTCATAATAAACGGGTTCGTTTTCTTGTTCGATATACCCATCCATGACGTCAAGATACTCATACTTATAACAATCGAATAGGATAAACCCGTTTGGTGTTAATGCCTGCTTTAATTGTTTGAAAATCGTTTTAACCCCTTTAAAGTAGTTGATCACATCATTCATTAAAATGATTTGATCATAGGTATGGTTGAGTGGTTTTTTTAAGTCGTGTTCATAAAGTGGTGCATAAAGGTTTGCTTGCTGGAGTTTTTCATTGGTAATGGCCAACATATTTGAATCTAAGTCAATGCCTTCAACTAAAAAGCCTTTTTGGATTAGTGGTACCAAACATACCCCTGTACCACAACCAGCATCTAAGGTTAAACGTTTCTTATCGAGATGTAATTCTAAAAAAGATATTATTGGTTCATAATCGATGTCAGATACCAAATATTCATATAATTGATGGAAACTCATATTATAATTCGACTTGTTTAAATCCAATCATTCTTCTGTCAAAGCCATAGTATTCTCTTTGTTCAGTTGAGAACACATGGATGATGATGTCTTTCATATCGATTAATAACCAACCACCTGTTTTACCTTCGACGCCTTTAATGAATTCTTGTGTGAATTCATCTTTTAGATAGCTTACTAAGGCATTTGCTTGACGCTCGTTAGCGGTTGCGACAACGACATAATCGAAAAATGGGGACAGTTTCTCCATATCGTATACTCTTAAATCTGTTACTTTAACAATTTCCATTGTTTTAATCACGCGTTCTAATAAATTCATTTGTTCTCCTTGTAAAATGCGATTGCATCTAGTTGTTCTTGGTGCGGCATAATGCCTTGTTCATATAAATAATTGGTGACGAATTCAAGTGACAACACATAGGCAGCCACTAAATCCTTTTTTGCCAATTCATATACAATATTTGCTTCTTTAAATGTTCTGTTTGGTTCACAGTAATCTGCAACCACTATAATCATGGTTTCTAGGCTCATGTTGATTTTGCCCCAAACGTGGTTGCTGATGGCTTCAAATACGAGGTCATCTTTGATGTTCAAGTGGTCTCTCACATAGTAAGCTGCAGCCAGTGCATGATACATGACCGTCGCATGACGATATTGTTTTACCAATGATTTATCTTGGATAACGGCTAATTGTGCATCCATTGAATCATATTTAAATAAATCATGTAATAGCGCTGATGTCTTGATGACTTCGATGTTACCACCATATAGTGCTTGTAATTCTAAAGCCCTAGATAATACACCATATACATGTGTAATTCTATCATCATGACCTTTTAATTTTTCTTCAACAATCTGAATCAATTCCATTAGTAAAGTGCCTCTGATAATATCACAATTAAGCCTTTAGGTGCAAACACTTAAACTGGCCTTTGCCTTCAAAATGAATGAAACATATATCGGCAATCGCAATATCATATTTGATGTCTTCTTTGGTGATGAATGTGTGTTTAACATATGCTTCATCTGTGGTTGGTAAGAATAAATCACCTTTACGCTCAATGAATTTTTGATACATTGAATCGTATTTGGTGCGGTGTAAATTCAACTGCTTTGCGGCATAGAAGGTAATCCCTCTAAATGTGCCTTCAACGAATGAAAATGCCGCAATCCCACCGATATAGACACTTTGTAGTGGATCTAATTGGTAATTTCTAGGTTTGACTCTTGAGTCGATTTGAATGTTTTTATATTGATCATAATGTAAATAGCTTGCGATGCCACCTTCTAAGAAAATCCCTGGGGTATCGATGAGCTTTTTATGATTGAATTCGATTTCAAAATTGCCTTGTGTTAACCCAGGTTTTTTACCAGATAACACAGGAGTTTCTTGATTTAAATGTTCAGCGATTCTTCTAAATAACAACGACTTACCTGAGTTTTGAAACCCAACTAAGTAGATATTTCTATTTTCTTGATAGGTCTTCATAGAGTCAATCAATAAATCGATGTTGTGGTCTTGTAAAGCTGAGGTTGGGATGATGTCATCAAACTTCATTTTTAACTGACCAGCTTCATGTTTGATTTTATGAATCATTCTGCCTAAATTCACACTGGATTCAAGTGTATCTGCGTGGTTTAAGACGAGGATGTACCTTGAATTTGGAAAGTGTCGATCGAGACGGTATTTAAGCCTTAATGACAAGTGATTGACCGATAATACATAAATGATCAAAGCCGCTTCACTGACTTGTGGCATATCGCCTTTGACCACTGTTTCATGTCTCACTTTCGAGTAATGTTTTAAATTAAAACAATCTAGACATAAATCATGGTCTAAACTTTTGACATAGCCTAATGCATGGTCATTTTGGTCTTGTAAGATTATCCCACAGCCGCTACATCTTTTCATATGTTTTAAACCTGCTTTCATATAATGCTTTGTTGTGTTTTTTCGCTTTCTTTAGGAAAAAGCGTTCCATTTTTCGGTTGATGCGTGTTGGTAAAATATCTGACTTACGTAAGATAGGCTCAACCAAAATGGTAAAAAATCCCATGCGATTGCCACCCAAAATATCGGTCATGATTTGATCGCCAATGACGACAACTTCTGCTCTATTTTGGTGATCAATCGCCTTTAAGGCTTTTTTAAACCCTGTTTTCAAAGGTTTTCTTGCACTGCAAATGAATGGGTAATCCATTTTGCTGGTGAATACGCCGACGCGTTCTTGATTGTTATTGGAAATGAATACAATCTTAAACCCAATGGATTCCAATCCCTTAATAAATGTGATTAATTCCGCGCTAGGCTCGTGTTCTTTATAAGAAACCAATGTATTATCAATATCGATTAAAAGGGCTCTAAATCCCATTTTATATAAGTTTAAAAAATCGATGTTTTGCACCGATTTTTGATGTTCGTTTGGGATAAATTTTTGATATTTTCCCTGTTTCGCCATATTACTTGATGTCAAGAATTTGAACGTGGAAAACTTTTCCGGTTTCTAAATGGACTTCAACTGTATCG
>CAKMJY010000027.1 GCA_927433595.1 uncultured Acholeplasmatales bacterium
CAATGAAAGAACTAGACCGTAAAAAACTCGATATCGTCCTTTATGGGAATAAAGAAAAGCTACACTTTAAATTAAAGAGTTCATCCGGTCGAGTCCACGAAGTAACCAGAGCGTATGAAGGGGTTATTACGAACCTTCAAAGAAGACATTTAGAAACCAACAGCGCTTGGATTAGAGAATGGATTGAATCCTATATGACAGAACAAGTTTGTCCAACTTGTAACGGAAAAAGGCTAAATAAAGCGGCATTATCTGTTAGAGTACATACCAAGGATTTATCCGATTTAATGGCTGATAGTGTCGAAGATATCTTATCATACATGAAAAATCTACCCCTAACAACGACCGATAAAAAGATTGCGGAAAGTATCATTCAAGAAATTGAAACGAGACTTCAATTCTTATCGGATGTTGGGTTAGAATACCTAACACTCGCTAGAGAATCCACCACATTATCGGGTGGTGAAGCCCAACGCATTAGATTAGCAACTCAAATTGGTTCGATGCTATCTGGTGTCTTATATGTACTAGATGAACCATCGATTGGATTACACCAAAGAGATAATCATAAACTAATCACAACTTTAAAGAAAATGCGTGATTTGGGCAATACTATGGTTGTCGTCGAACACGACGATGAAACCATGTTAGCTGCCGATTATTTAATTGATATTGGACCTGGAGCTGGTATCCATGGTGGCGAATTAATTGCTTTTGGTACCCCTCAAGAAGTCATGGACAACCCAAAGAGTATTACGGGTCAATATTTATCAGGTAAGCTAAAAATTGATGTTCCAAAGACGAGAAGAACCGGTAACGGTAAAGTCTTACAAATCCTTGGTGCAACACAAAACAACTTGAAAAATATCGATGTGACGTTCCCACTAGGACAAATGATCTGTGTCACTGGTGTATCGGGTTCAGGTAAGTCAACCTTGGTCAATGAAATCCTTTATAAAGGGATTCATAAAGCCTTATATAAGACGAAAGATGAACCTGGTAAACATACCGCCATTAAGGGCATTGAACATATCAATCGAATCATTGACATCGATCAAGCCCCAATCGGTAGAACACCACGATCAAACCCAGCGACATACACAGGTGTATTTGACGACATTAGAGATGTCTTCGCTATGACAAATGAAGCGAAAGTTAGAGGATATCAAAAAGGTCGATTTAGCTTTAACGTAAAAGGTGGCCGATGTGAAACGTGTGATGGTGATGGCGTTAAAAGGATTACCATGCACTTCTTACCAGACGTATTTGTCACATGTGAAGCTTGTGGTGGTAAACGTTATAACCGTGAAACACTTCAAGTCAAATACAAAGGCAAAACGATTGCCGATGTATTAGAAATGACGATTGAATATGCACTAGACTTCTTTGAAAATATTCCAAAGATTAAAGATAAACTACAAACCATTTACGATGTCGGGTTAGGCTATATGACACTAGGTCAATCGGCGACAACCTTATCTGGTGGTGAAGCACAAAGGGTGAAACTTGCCTCAGAATTATACAGAAGAATTACACCTGAAACATTATATATATTAGATGAACCAACGACAGGGCTACATATCGATGATGTGAAACGGTTAATGCACGTTTTAGAACGTATCGTCATTGAAGGTGCAACCGTCATCATCATCGAACATAATCTAGATGTCATTAAATGCGCAGACCATATCATCGATTTAGGTAAAGAAGGCGGCGCATTAGGTGGTAATATTGTTGTAGAAGGTACCCCTGAACAGGTGGCTGCATGTAAGACGTCTTATACAGGACAATACTTAAAACCACTGTTAAGAAAGTAGGCTAACAATGAAGAAAAAACCAATATCACTCATCCATCTAGAAGAAAAATATGGGTTTTCATTTCTTAAAGCCATTATATTTAATCTATTGGCAATCTCAACCACGATAGGCATCACAAGTCAGCCGAAAGTGGATTCAGTTACTGGTTTTTTCATCTTTATTTTGTTATATACCTTACTAGAAGTGATGACCATTAACTTACTAAAAAGATACTTTATGATATGGATCATTAAGACACTAGGATTAGCGCTATTACTCATTTATATTGTGCTGGTTTATGCATCTGTACTGGTTGTACCAGATATTAGATTTATGACAACACTCGGATTTATACTGTTTATACTAGTATTTTTGGTACTAAGGGTATTAATGATGTATTATTATGATAAGTTTATGGAAAGAAGGAGACGCACATGAAAGGCATAAAAGTGATTCACCTTGCCAAGGATAATCAACTCACGGTGATTGCCGGGCATCAAGGCTTAGAAAACTACGTAACAGATGATATGATTTCCAGACCCGGTATCGAACTAGCGGGT
Source organism: uncultured Acholeplasmatales bacterium (assembly GCA_927433595.1). Lineage (GTDB taxonomy): Bacteria > Bacillota_I > Bacilli_A > Acholeplasmatales > UBA5453 > Paracholeplasma. The sequence continues at coordinate 2,358 of CAKMJY010000027.1, forward strand.
TTTATGGATTTCTTTGACCCATTACGTGTCATCTTAATTGGTACAAAAGAGAATTCATTTTTCAATCTATTTAGTAAAAACGTTCAATCAGAACGCTTAAATGAACTCTTTATCCTGAAACCACCGGCAGTGATATTTTCAGTCAATGTCGATGTTCCTGACATATTTATTACGCTTGGTAACCAGTATGGCATTCCAATCTTAAAAAGCAACATCAGAACTACCCCATTAAACTCTAAGTTATATTCCTATCTCCAAGAACGTTTAGCAGACAGAAAAACGGTTCATGGTGTCTTATTGGATATCGGTGGATTAGGCTGTTTGATCATTGGTAAAAGCGGGATTGGTAAGAGTGAAACAGCACTAGAATTAATCAAACGTGGCCATATATTAATCGCGGATGACCGCGTCGATGTCTATCAAAAAGACGTGGGTATCTTGATTGGTCAAGCACCGAAGATTCTTGAACGTTATTTAGAGATTAGAGGCATCGGGATTGTCGATGTCGTGAGTATGTTTGGGGTTGGTGCCTATAGAGAAACCAAAAAGATTCGTTTGGTTGTCGAACTTGAAAAATGGGAAGAAACCAAATATTATGACCGTTTAGGACTAGACTTAGAAACCACCAAATACTTTGACACAGAAATTCCAAAAGTAACCATTCCAGTGTTGCCTGGTAGAAACGTCGCAACCCTTGTAGAAAGTGCAGCGATGAATGAAAAACTAAAATATATGGGCTATCATGCGGCTTTTAACTTAACGAGAGAAATTACAAGAAGCATGAAGAAAAATGAGGCAGATGACAATGAATAATATCTTGAATCACATTAAAAATCACAAAAGACAATATATCCTAGCATCCTCAATGGTGCTCTGGTTTATCTTGATTGTCGTGATTGCAGTCAATAAAACAAAAGTATCACATACTGGTTACGAATCTTATGATAACGTTGCCTTCAGCGTATTTGGGACAACCATCGCATGGTATGCCATCTTTATATTAACCGGTATCGTCTTTGGGGCGATTATGGCAATGGAAGAAGGCGACTTACTTGGGATTGACCGCGATCACATCTATGATGGGTTATTGATTGCAGTACCTCTAGCCATTGTGGGTGCCAGACTTTATTATGTCTTATTCGATCCAAATGGGTCTTATAACTCGATTGGCGAAGTCTTCGCCATCAGAGATGGTGGCTTAGCCATCCATGGTGCAGTCATCGTTACTATCGTGTTCTTGATTGTATTTACACACTATAAGAAAATTACCATTTGGAAGTTCTTAGATTTATTAGCACCAGGCTTTTTAATTGGTCAAATCATCGGTCGATGGGGCAACTTCTTTAATCAAGAAGCCAATGGGATTGAAACGACCCGTTCATTCTTAAGAGATACCTTAAAACTACCAAAGTTCATTGTTGATAACATGTATTTTTATGATTCAAATGTCGGTGCGCTTGGGTATTTCCACCCAACCTTCCTTTATGAAGGCATGTGGAATTTACTGGGTTTAACGATGATGTTAATCCTAAGAAGAAGAAAAGGCTTAAAGAGCGGCGATTTAATTGGTATCTATTTAATTTGGTACGGATTCGGTCGTGCGATTATCGAACAATACTTAAGAACAGACCCATTGATGTTAGGGTCTACAGATATTAGAATCAACGTATTAAATTCCATCGTTGTCTTTATGGGTGGTGGGGCTGCATTCTTAGTCTTAAAACGTATATTCTTTAAAGAATTACCGGATTATGTGGATACCCTTCAAAAGGTAGAGGCAAAATGATTGATACGATATTATTCGATTTAGATGGGACTTTAATCGATTCTAATCACTTAATACTAACCACATTCAAACATGTATTCGAAACAGCCTTAAAAGACGTTAAAATGCGCGATGAGGACTACTTGCCATTCATTGGACCAACCTTATACCAAAGTTTTTCAAACTTTACATCTGACCCTGCTGAAATAGAGTTGCTCATTCAAACGTATCGTAAGAAAAACCTTGAGTTACACGATCAGTATGTCAAGCCATTTGATGGTGCACAAGCGCTACTGAAAGCCTTGAAAGATAAGGGGTATCGTTTGGGCGTCGTCTCATCTAAGATGCACTTCTTGGTTGAAAGAGGTTTAAACGTTTGTGGCCTAGATGGCTATATGGATTATATTGTAGGTTCCGATGATGTGGTAAATCACAAACCACACCCAGAACCAATCCTAAAAGCACTCTCGTTTTTTAACACGACTGACGCCATATACGTTGGGGATCATCCCAATGACATTAAGGCTGGACAAGCAGCAGGCATAAAAACTGTTGCAGTCAATTACAGTTTATTGAAAGATGCATTACATCAAGTAGGCGCAACCTATTATGTTGATAACCTATTACAAATAGAAGAGGTGATTTCATGTACGACTTAGTGATTATTGGCGCAGGTCCAGCAGGATTAACCGCTGCGATTTATGCCACAAGAGCCAACCTTAACACAATCATGATTGAAAAAGGGGCACCAGGTGGACAAATTGTCAACACCAATGAAATTGAAAATTACACGGGATATCAAAAACTATCCGGTGGTGATTTAGCACTCAATATGTTTAATCATGCCATGGCTTTAGGTGCGAATTACCAATTTGGCGATGTTAAAACCATCACGAAAGAACATGACATTTTTAAAGTCATCACTGAAACAGAAACCTATGAAGCCAAAGCCGTTATTATCGCTTCAGGGATGTTGCCAAGAACACTTGGCGTTGAAAACGAAGAACAATTGAAATCTAACGGTATTAGTTGGTGTGCCATTTGTGATGGCCCAATCTATAAAGGTGAAGATGTGATTGTTGTTGGTGGCGGTAATAGTGCCGTTGAAGAATCCATCTATTTAGCATCACTGGTCAATCATTTAACCATCATTCAAAATTTAGCAGAACTCACAGCAGATAAAAAGGCCATTGATATTTTAAGTAAAGCTAAAAATGTCACGGTGCACTATGAAACCTTGGTTGACAAGTTCTTAGTGGGAGAAAATGGCAAACTAGCAGGCGCTGTGGTGAAAGATAAAAATGGCAAACTGACTACCATCGAAGCCAAGGGTGTATTTGAATACATTGGGTGGAACCCAGTCACATACATGGTAAAAGAAATGGGTGTCACAGATAAATGGGGTTATATGTTAACCGATGAAAAAATGGCAACCAGTGTACCTGGCTTATTTGGCGCAGGTGACGTTAGACAAAAACAGATCAGACAAGTGGTGACAGCAACCTCAGACGGAGCAATTGCTGTACAAAATGTCTTAAAATATCTAGAAGCAAGGGATTAATATGTCATTCGCAAGAACCGTAAAAGATGAAGTTGTTAAAATTCGTACAGACAAACAAGAACAATTAGCAGAACTATCTGCTTTATTGCACCTGAATACAGACATCCATTTAACCAATGAAGGGATGTTTTTAGAATTCCATACGAATAACCCCTCAATCGCGAGGCGGTTTTTCGTCTTGATGAAAAACATGTATGATGCAAAACTAGATATCATCTCGAAAAAGGAAACGCGATTAAAGAAAAAAAGTGGCTACTTAGTCTTAGTCAAATCTCATGCCAATAAAATCATCGATGAGCATTCGATGGTCGAACAAAATACGCTAGAGTATGAATTCTTAACAGAAACAGATGAAGCTAAAAGAGCATACCTAAGAGGGGCGTTCTTGTCTTGTGGGTCAGTCAATGATCCAATCAAACCAACTTATCATTTAGAACTCTTTGTTCAAAGTAAAACAGATGCTGTGTTCATTCAAAGGCTGATGAATCATTTTGATTTAAACGCTAAGATCACACAAAGAAGACAAGGCTTGATTGTTTATTTGAAAGAAGCAGAAGCCATCAGTTCATTTTTAAATGTGATTGGTGCGATTGAATCGGTATTCAAGTTTGAAGATATTCGAATCAAGCGAGACTTCAATAATTCAATTAATCGATTGATCAATATCGAGATTGCGAATGAAAAGAAAACCATCTCTGCAGCAAACGAACAATTAGAAGACATCGAGCTCATTAAATCGAATAAGATGTATGGGACCATCGACAACAAGCTTAAAGAAACCATTCGATTACGAGAAACGTATCCAGATGCCTCACTAAATGAATTAATTGCTTTTTATAAGAACGAAACTGGTCTGAATTTATCCAAATCAGGGATGAACCACCGGTTATCTAAAATTAAGCTTTTAGCAGATTCAATTAGGGAGGGTCAAAAATGAGTTATGAGATTGGTATTGACCTAGTTGAAATCAAACGGATTGAAGAAAAACTCACCGATCAATTTGTTGAACGCATTTTATCTTTAAGTGAGTTAAACTTCTATCAAGGCATTACAGATAAAACCAGAAGGCTTACATACCTTGCTGGCAGATTTGCCTCAAAAGAAGCGCTATTTAAGGCGTTAAAGAAGGGTGATAAAACCGCTTACTATAGCGATTTTACAGTCCTTAATGATGAGTTTGGCGCACCTTACTTCGTCAAAAACGATACATTAAAAGCGTATCACATTAAAGTCTCAATCTCGCATACGGCCAATTACGCAACCGCAATTGTCATGATCGAGAAAATAGAATAAATACCATATTTAGGCTTATGCTTGTGTACCAGTATTAATTTTTGTATAATAACTAAGGAGTTAGGAGAGATTATATGCCACGCGTTACAGAAACAAAAACTAAGAAAACAACTAAAACTCAAAAGAC
>CAKMJY010000028.1 GCA_927433595.1 uncultured Acholeplasmatales bacterium
TCAAGTCACACCTTATGTTGAATTAGTAGAACAACTATTAGGTTCTAATAACGGATTAACCGTAACGACTTTAGCATCAGATAATCCACTATATGAAACCATGATGACATTTGAAACTACTGGTTTACTAGGTGAACAACAATCTTACGTCATTTATTACAATATGACTTTAGAAGAAGAGGAAGATGATGAATCTGAATTTATCTTAGAAGGCATTATGATCAAAGATACCGTTGAATACCAACTAACTGGTGAACGTGAAGTTGAAGCAGATGAAGAAAAAGTTGAATTCAAAGCCATGTTAGATGAATATAATTATGTCGAATCAGAATTCAAAGTAGAATCAGAAGAAACAGAACTAGAAATGATCGTTGTTGAAAATGGCAATGGTTTCATATAGTGGATTATCTGATGCTAAAGTCGTTACGGTTAATCCGTTATTAGAACCTAATAGTTGTTCTACTAATTCAACATAAGGTGTGACTTGATCAACTACCACTGGTGTGGATGGTTCAGTCGTCACATCTTCTAGTGTTGACATCGTTTGATTCGCTTCAGGCATTAAATTTGCTGCAGCCAATGCTTGAAATGAGATGATGTCTTCATTCGTTTCGAACGATAACGATTGATTCGTTAAGCCTGTACATGCAGATAGTGCAGTAACAGCTAGTATAGAAATACCTACAAATAGTTTTTTCATGTTTGAATACCCTCCTTGTGTTTCATAAGGTATACGCAAAATAGGTGTTATTTATTGGTAAAAGGTGTTTATAAACAAAATAAGCAATCCACTGCATGGATTGCTTACTGTATTACTCTTCGTCTAATGCGTCAAACTTTGCCTTCATGGTAGGATTGTTTCTAACGAGTTTCTTAACGGTTAGATTATCTGCCTTATCATTGGCTAGTCTTAAGTTGTTTTCACTAGAGAGTAATGCTTCTTTTGTTTTTTGAAGTTGATTAATAGTATTATCAATGCCTTTAATCGCATCATTAAACTTTCTACTAGCGAGTTCATAGTTTTTAGAAAAGGCATCTTTGAATTTATTTAAGTCGTCTTCAAAGGTCGTGATATCAATATTCTGTCTTCTCATGATGGCTGCTTCTTGTTTATACTTAAGGGCATTCATAGATGCATTTCTTAATAAAGTGATCATTGGGATAAAGAACTGAGGTCTGATGACATACATCTTAGGATATAGATGTGAGACATCTACAATCCCTGTATTATATAGATCTGAGTCTATTTCTAGTAAAGAGACTAGAATCGCATATTCACATTTCTTTTCAGTTCTATCTTTATCGAGTTCTTTTAAGAATTGTTCATTCTTCTTTTTAGTTGCGGTCTCATCGGCTTCATTTTTCATTTCAAACATGATGGATAAAATCTCTACGCCATTATCATCTGTTTCACGGTAGATGTAATCGCCTTTAGAACCACTTTGTGCATCGTTGTCTTTCCCGAAGGTTGCCTTAGGGAAAGCAAGCGATCTGAGCTTATTAAACTCAATCTCACAGTGTTGTTCAAGGGATTCACCAATCATCTTCGTGGATTGTTTGGCTTTAAAGTCTTTATAGAATGAGATGGCTTCATCTTTTTGTTTGAGTTTCTCATCATAACTAGCCTTAATCGAATTCTTTTCTAATTCAGATTGAGCTCTATCTAGCTCAATCTTGTTTTTAAGTGTTTGTAGTTCTTTTTCTTTTTCGGTTAATACTTTTTGAGTTTCTAGTTGTTTGTCTTTAGCCGCAACATCTAGGCTCGCCTTTAGTTCAGCGATACGTTTTTCTTGTAAGGCTAATTGTTCTTTAAGCGTGTTTTCTCTTTGAATGATTTCAAGGGCTTTCGCTTGGTTACTATTAGACAGTTGTTGTTTAAGGTTTTGGAGTTCTTGTTCCTTCTGTGATAAAGATTGTTCGTACGTCTTTTCGACTTGTTGTTTAGCGATGACGATGTCTTTTTCACTTTGAAGTTTCAGTTGTTCTAGTCTTTCATGTAGGTCTTTATGAAATTCTTTATCTTTGATTTGTTTAACAATGTCTAAATAACTAGATTCATCGATTGTAAACTCTTTACCACAATGTGGGCATTTGACTTGGTTCATAGATTTAATCCTCCTAAAGGGTATAGACTACTTTAATTATACATCAAAACGTCGTATTTTTAGATGTATTCGAAGACTATCTCTTGATTGAGACAATTATCAAAGACAATGTTAAACATCAGGCTATCCAATGACTTTATGCTTGTTAAATGTATGTTTCAATTCGATAGAAGTTATTAGGTATGCAACTAGTAATGTGACAGCAAATATCACAATTGGCAGCCATATGATTGGATTAACTAGTGGTATTAAAACATACATGTTTTTCGCAATCCCATTATTAATCCATATACCGGTTATATAAGCCAATATGGTTGACACGATTGTAGAAGTTAACGCAATAAATACGCCTTGTATCAAGAAGATTACATTCATATCTTTATATCTAGCCCCTAGCGAGCGCATGATTCTTATACTATTGTTCTTATTGACAATCATATTGTGTATAAAACCAATAAATGTGACAACAGCTGTTACTAAAAATAGTACGCCTAGAAAAAGTGAAACTTGAATGAGAGTTTTCTTTGCCTCATTGATCAGATGAAGGGAATAATCCAACCTTGAAATAACTTGTATGTCATCTGGGTTAAAGTGCTGTTTGAATTCTAATGCTCTTTCATAACCGTTATCCCGTGTTAATGTATAAATGTTGTTTACTATTTTGTCTGGTTCGATTGAACCGATGTGATCTTTATCGATGCTCAGAATAATATCAGTGACTGCTTGTCCAAAGAATAACGTTGAGTGTAGTCCGTAATCTAAATCATGCTCAAACTTAAAGTTATACGTACTATTATCAATCAGGGGGTCAGGGAACTCATACTTAGTATCTAGAATACCTTTTATTGTGAAATCATATTTATAGGTATCATTACCTTGTATAAAGTTAACTGTCAATAAATGATTGTCCATAATCGATTGGAATGATAATGCATCATGATAAGTCTCTTCTGTTAACCAGTTTAATTGATATGCGATTCTATTGGTGATAACTACATTGGTTTCTAGTGACGTATCATCTGGTAAAGCACCATATAACTCAAATCTGAATAAGTCAATTTGTTCTTCTGTTATACTAGTATAATTTTCAACGGACCCGCTACCCCCATTTATTCTGATTGTTTGTGAAATTCCTTGACTATAACGTGTTTCAATGTACTCAGATTCATCAAAATAGGTATGAAGCATATCTATCTCATCATAACTAAACATAGAGTCTGAAAGACTTTGATGAGGTACTGGTGTTTTTTGAACCTTAAGATAGGTAATGCCTTCTTGTTTAAGCCCATTTTTCATCGCATCCATGCTGTCAAATTGATTGATGGTCAAAGCTACTAATAAGGCAGTCAAAGTTAAGAAGAACGTTAGTAATGAGAATACCATTCGACCAAATTGATAGGTAAACCATTTTCTAGCAAATTTAAAGCTGATACTAAAAGGTAGATGATATTTGCGTGGTATATCTATTGCATTCAATTCAATTGTTTTTTGGTTATCTTTTCCAACTTTAGTATCATCGACCACTTTACCCTTTTCTAAAGATATAATACGGTCACCATATTGTTTGGCAAGGCTCATTTGATGTGTCACAACAACGACTAATCGATTAGATGAAATGGTTTTTAACAATGACATGACTTTTAAAGCATTCATTTCATCTAATGAGCCAGTTGGCTCATCTGCAATCACGATACTTGTTTCCTTGGTCAAGGATCTTGTTATCGCGATTCTTTGTCTTTCACCACCACTTAAGTTTGAAGGATAGTCATCTAAACTTTCGTGTAGGTTCAAAGATGACATCATATTGGATATCTCTTCATTAGAAATTGTTTTACTTTGTAGGTAAGCAGGTAACAAGATGTTTTCTTTGATGGTTAGTTCATCAATTAAATTGAGATCTTGAAATACGATGCCGATGTGTTGATTTCTAAATCGATCTTTTTGGCTGTTACGCATTTTACTGAAATTTATCGAATCAAAGAAAATATCACCTTGTGTGTTTTGATCGAGTAAGCCCAACAGGTTTAATAGAGTTGTTTTACCAGAACCACTTTCACCGACAATAAAAACCATGCCTGTATGATCAAATGTTAGGTTAATGTCTTTAAGTGCTACCTTATTGCGTTTATATATTTTTGTTACATGCTCAAATCTAATCATAAATAATCACTCCAATATATTAATAAAACGAAATTTTTACCTTTATTATCCGCATTATAACATAATTTTTTAATTTATTTATGAAATTTCGTCATTATTATCTATTTGGATGGATTCATGACGCAACTTTTTGTTGATATAAGACAAGTGTGAAATACTAAATAGTTGATAATTTGTTTTGTTGTTCTATTAGATTTTAGTATTAAAGAAAAACACTTGAGAAGAACCTCAAGTGTTTTGGTGATGAATAACATTTAGTATCTCAGCGATATTTTTGATTGGAAAATGTGTTTTGTTAAAACGGCTAGCTTCACCGATCCCAAACGAGATCATATGACTTTGAATGGATGCTTCTATGCCTGATTCCGCATCTTCAATGACCACGCACTCGATTGGATCTAAACCTAATCGCTCTGCTGCTTTTAGAAACACTTCAGGATCAGGTTTGCTGTTTATAATGTCATTACCATCGACAATGACATCAAACAGGTCTGTAATGCCTAGTTTCGTTAAGATTTTCTTTGAGTTTCTACTAGAAGAACCTATGGCTAGTTTGTAGCCTAACTTCCTGAGTTTAGTTAATGTTGGAACTACTTGAGGCAGTATATCATTTTGTGATAACTGTTCCAGTAATGCCACGTAATAGTTGTTTTTTATGGTTGCCAGTTTGATTTTTTCTGCTTCTGTATATGCTTTTTCGGCTTTAGATAATATGATTTCTAAGGATGCCATTCGAGAGACACCTCTTAGTTTATGGTTGATAGATTTATCAAAAGGTATACCTTCTTCGAGGGCAATCTTTTTCCAAGCCATATAGTGCAAGTCATCTGTTGAAACAATCACACCATCTAAGTCAAATATAAGTCCCTTGATCATGGTTTTAACTTCGCTTCTAGAGAAAAGTCTTTTAATGTGATAGAAACATCATAAGTCCCTGGTATCTCATAGCCGATATTCATGTTGGTTAAATATAGGTCATCCAAAACGGTATTCAATAGTGCGCCTTCTTGTTTAGCAAGCATTAGTGCTCTAGCGAAGTAAGGGACTAAATCAATATTGATTTCATTTAGAACACCCACTTGCATACCATTAGGCATAAAGTCTATTTGTGGCATTTGATAGATGAATTTACCGGTATTGCCCGCTGTACCAGCATCAATCATGCCGTTTTCCTCCATTAATGGGTATCTTGCGTCATAAAATGGAATCCCAAACCACATGAACTCACCTGCATCTTGTGCAGCATTACTTCTAACGACAATATACATTAAAAATTGTGCAGTATGCAAGGATGCATTGTATTCTTCATCTGTCATATGTCTTTCCATGCTATTCATAATGATGTCCATGTTTAATGTAATACTTTCTACTTCATTGACAGACACATTTTGAGCTAGTCCTTGTTGGATCAATAAATGCGGCCAAGCTTCTTTTGCTTCTCTTGGCTTTAAGTATTCTTTACTGGTATTTAAGACAAAGGTGATTTCACCCGTATCCGGATTAACAATCAATTGTTTGGATGTGTCTTCAATGATGTAGTTATTATCGACATATTCGATTTCTTTGCCTAATAAGGCATAGTCATCGGCTAACCCAAAGCGATTACCTGCTTGACCTAATAGCCAAGCAATTTGACCATCTGGTGTACCGTAGGTTAAATCATAGTCTAGTGGATATCTATTATCCGGTTGTGGTTCATTATCTGCTGGTGATATCACAAAGCCATTCTTAAAATGGTTATCTTGAATGAGTTCTATCGTGTCATCTTCAGGTGTTTCTGTTTTGTTGTTACATGCGGATAGACTAATCGATCCAGATATCAACAAAAACATAATCAAAACTTTTTTCATATTTATTCTCCTTACATCTTAATGCTACCGCTAGTTAACCCTGCGATAAACTGTTTCGAAGCTAATAGGAATACAATGAGCAGTGGCAAGCTACTGATGACATAGGCTGCGAATGGCGCGCCATACCCACCAGTCATCCCGTAATAGGATGTTGTGAAGTTTACCAGTGCAATGGGTAATGTATGTAGTGTTTCATCCAGTAATACGAGAGATGGCCATAGGTAATCATTCCACCCACCGATAAATGATGTGATGACCAATGTCCAAATAATTGGTTTGGATATTGGAATCATAACATTCCGGTAGATTTGGAAATCACTAGCGCCATCTATCGTTGCAGCATCTAATAGTTCAGACGATACGCCAGAGAATGAGGTTCTCAGTAAGAACGTTGCGAACGGAATAGACCCAGAAATCGCTGGTAGAATGACGCCCCAATGGGAATTCACTAATCCTAATTTATTAACCAGTTCATATTGGCTTGTGAGTGTCACAATCCCAGGAATCATTAATAGTGATATGATCATATAGAAAATCGTATTCTTGTATGGAAAATCAAATCTTACAAACGCAAAGGCAGTAAATGAGCCAATTAAAACAATGCCTACTGTTTGTGTAATGGTGATGAACAATGAATTGTACATATAAGGTTTTATGACAATCCACGCATATTCGTAGTTTTCTAAACTCCAAATCTTTGGAAAACCAAAGGGATTGGATTGATCATCTGAAATGGTCTTAAAACTCTTTATCACTAACATATATAGTGGATAGAATGACAAGAATAGTAAGGCTATGATGAAAATGGATACGATGATTTCAACATAGTATCTTTTAATGTATCGCATAATGGCCATAATCAATCATTTCCTTTCAGTTTTTTCATGTTAATGATTGTAAATACCAATGTGATGATGAAAATGACAATCCCAATCGCAGATGCGTAACCGTATCTATCGTAAGTAAATGCTTGTTCATATAACATATAGGCTGGTACATTGGTCGAATTGGATGTCCCCGGTCCACTGCCTGTGACCAAGACTTGAAGATTAATGTTCTGTAAGCCACCAATGATGCCCATCACAACAAAGTACTTAACTTGACCTTTGAGCAAAGGCAAGTCAATCCTAATGATGCGTTGAATTAAGTTTGCCCCATCTAATTTTGAGGCTTCAATGACGCCACTGGATATATTTTGCAGACCCGCTAAGTAAATTAAGAAAGAAGTCCCTGCAACCCATGGAAATGCCGTCAAAATGATAGCTACCGGTGCTAAGGTAGGATCAAAATACCAGTTTTGATTATCCCCACCAAAAAAGCTGACTACACGATTAGCAATACCAGAATCACCACCAGCAAAAACAATATATTGCCAGATAAGTATGACAACAACTGCTGGTACTAATACTGGAATAATGAATAAGAATCTATAAATAGCGCTAGCTGTCTTACTTTTTAAGTTATAAAGTAACTCTGCCAACATGATGGTGGCAGCATTACCAACAAACATGCCAACAATGATAAATACTGTGACGTTGATTAAACTTCTGTGGAAAACATTAGATTGAAATAGTTCAATGAAGTTATCTAAGAAAATAAACTCTCCAATCCCTGCACCGTTGGCATTTGTGAATGAAAACATCAAAGTCCTGATTGGTGGATAGTAAGAAAAAAGCAGCAATAAAAAGATCGCTGGCGATAGCCATATAAATGCTTTATATTGATATTTTTTATGTTGCTTTTTCTTAGTCATAAACTCACCATTTCGTTTCGTCGTATTCGTTTTCTATTTTTAATGCTTGAATTGTGTTCTTAATCGTTTGAGCTAAAGACCTAGCGACTTCTTCTGTGGTTTTAACGCCGTTGTCGATATCCTGTAAGCTCTTAATGAATGCTGTATTATAAGCGTAACCTAACATCGCCCATGAGTTAACTGAGCCCCAATAGACACGTTCTGATGATGTCACATCGGCTTTATCGGCTGTGTAAATATCTAATAAATCTTGTAAGTATGGTGCAATTTCAGTGTTCGCATCTGGATTAAGTGGAATACCACCTTTTAAATCGCCAATCAAACGGTTATTATTTTCTGGCGCTGTGATAAACATTAAGAAATCAATTGCGCCTTCAACTGTGCCTTTTTCAACGGCTGCATTGGTTACAAACCATGGTGTTGCAAGCCCTGCCACACCTCTAATAGAAGGTGCATAAGCATAAGGTGTCGTTTCTGTGGTTAAATCAGGATAAGGCATGACACCCCATTCAAAATCGATGTTTTGATTGATAGATAACTTTCTAATTTCTCTACCCGTGACCTCTACCATGGCCAAATTACCATTTACAAAATTGGTATGAGCGTCATAGCTTTGCCAGTTTTCAGGGAAATAGGCAGTTTTCATCTTAGTGACTTTAATGTATTCATAATAACGGTTATCTTCTAATGTGGTAGTTGTCCCTAGTGCATTTAAGGTTGGATTCCAAATCCCTTGATCAAATGCTCTAACAAATTCTTCTGTATCGACTTTACCGTTGACGGTTAGTACATCGGCAAGTGGTAACATATCAGAAAACATAGAAGACTCTAATACGATGTCATACCAGTTATAAGTGGTTGTATAAGCTTCTTTATCAGTATTTGTTTTAATGTCGCTAAGTGCTTGTAAGAACTCAGCATACGTTTCTGGTAATTCAGTGATGCCAGCAGCTGCTAGAATCGCTTTATTGTACATGATACCGACAGGAATTTTTTCTAGAGTGATGGTGTAATAATTGCCATCAGATGCCATATTTTGGGCAAGTTCTTCAGGAATGTATAAGTCTTTCCATGCTTCATTGCCTTCAACATACTTATTTGGTTGGTCTAGGTAATCATTTAACACAACATAGTAATCTTTTCCTAAGTCCATATTAACAACTGTCCCATTTTGATATGTAATATCTGGGGCTGTTTTGTTGTTTAATTGTGGGACTAGAATTGCTCTATCACCATTAGATGATGTCTTATTGATTTCAATCTTATACCCTGGGTTAAGTGCTTCCCATTCTTTGGCTAATTGTTCTAGCGTATTATATGGGAATGGGTTAGCCTCACTAGGTGTCATCAGCGGTGTGGTGTTAAAGTTACCAATATCACCACCACCATCGATGACGATGGTCTTCACTTCTTTAGATCCGGTCGTGTTGTTACACCCTGAAATGACGAATAGTGATAATAGTAGCGTTAAAGCTATAATAGTTTTTTTCATATTTCTGCCTTTCTCATACCTTGAGTGGTATGATGGTTTCTTTATTGTGATCAATGATTGCTTGATTATATGCAATCGAGAACGATTCGTTTGAATAAATATGCAATACCTCTTTTGTTAACTTAACTTTGACGAGTTTACCTTGATAATAAAAAGACATCTCCATATCGCCCCACCGTTTAAAATAGGTCGGGTTGACTTCTAAATAATCTCTTTGAGGTTTAATACCAAATACCCCTCTAAATATGCTATACCAACCACCTGCCATACTAGCTGCGTGTAATCCTAGATGGGCTTCTTTGTGGTGATCAATGATATCAATGGCAACACTCTTATACCAATAGTCATAAAATTTGTCATATTCTCTATGGTCAATTGCTGCGACTGCATGGACTGGATATGTGAGTGAAGATGAGGCTTCACACATCTTTTCATAATATTGCCAGTTACGCTCATAAGAAGCTTGACCCAGTGGTATATCAATGTATGTGAATAACATGATGACATCTGGTTGTTTAATCACTTGAGATTCATGGTAAAGTCCAGATTCTTTCATTTGAAAGCTTTTAGCTGAGCCATTTCCAGTGACTTCAAGTGTCTCTTTTAAGTTAAAGTATCCATCAAACTGAGGGATATAACCATCTTTGGTGATGCTTTTTTTAATCTTTTGTGATAATTGTCTAATTTGGTTCAACAAGGTCTGATCGACTTGGTACTTTGTTTTCAATTGCTTATTATTTTTTAACCATTCATGTGTCTCACCTAAGACATATGACACCATAAAATTCGTATAACTATTGTTATCAACATATGGATGATGTTCATCTGTACCAGTTACTTGATTTAGGTGATAGCTATCTGTTTTATCGTCATAGGTTGATCGACTAATGAAATACTTCGCAATTTCAACTAACATCTCAATCCCGTAATTTGTCATAAAATCCATGTCTTTTGTCACACGATAATACTGTAATATAGCGTATGCAATATCTGAATTGATATGAATTTGCATGAATGGATGTCTCGCATATTGCCATACTTTTTCATCCCCTAATACGGATGAGCAAAAAGCAAATTTAGCCCCATCTAAATGGTCAATTCTTGCGTTTTCTTTTGATGC
>CAKMJY010000029.1 GCA_927433595.1 uncultured Acholeplasmatales bacterium
AAATCTCTAGTCGAGCTAAAGAAATATTCGAATACATCGCAAGTAATTACCATATTACACTAATTGAGTGTAATCATGATGCTGATCATGTTCATATTCTATTTAGGAGTCATCCTAAAACGGCATTATCTAAATTCATCAATGCCTACAAATCTGCTTCATCTCGATTAATCAAACAAGAATTTGAATCTGTTCGTAAAAAGTTATGGCAGTCATATTTTTGGAGTCAAAGTTTTTGTCTGTTAACTTCAGGTGGTGCACCTATTGAAGTAATCAAACAGTACATCGAAAGCCAAGGTGACCCTCATGAACAAAGCCTTTAAGTTTAGAATCTATCCTAGTGATACCCAAAAGACTTTGATTCATATGACCATTGGCCATAATCGCTTTCTATGGAATAAGATGTTAGAAGAAAAACAAAAGCATTATGAACTCAATAAAACCATCTTATACAACCGTCCTGCTCAGTATAAAGAAAACTATCCTTGGTTAAAAGACATTGATTCATTATCTTTAGCCAATACACAACTCAATCTAGAAAAAGCATTTAGACAGTTCTTTAGTCGTAAACAAGATATACCTAAGTTTCATTCTAAGAAACAAGACTATGGTTATACAACTAATCTCGTGAATAACAATATCGTTCTTAAGAAAGGCTTTATCAAATTACCAAAACTCGGTGAAGTGAAAATCAAACAACATAGAACCATACCGAATGAGATGACACTAAAAGGTGTAACAGTATCTAAGACAAGTACGGGTAAGTATTATGTCTCTATATTATGTGAATACCAAAAAGAGATCAAAAAACAAGTAGTCAAAGATTCGATTGGACTAGACTTCTCTATGACACATTTTTATGTGGATCATCAAGGATTCAAATTAGATTATCCAACAGACATTCAAACAGACTTCAAAAAACTCAGAATCCTACAAAGAAGTTTATCTAGAAGAATCAAGGGTTCTAGTAATTATAATAAGAAGGTATTAGACATCGCCTTATTACATGAACGAATTAGACATAAGAGAGATGACTTTATACATAAACTATCATACGCGATAACCAAGCGTTATGATTTAGTAAGTGTAGAAAGTTTGAATCTCATTGAGATGTCTAAAACAAATCCATACTACGCCAAACAAGTATCAAGGTTTGGATGGGCGAGATTTGTCTCATGTTTGAAGTACAAGTTAGAAAAAGAAGGTAAGACACTCGTTATGATGGATAAATGGTATCCATCATCGAAGTTATGTAGTGAATGTGGCGAAATTCACACTGAACTCAAACTCTCTAACCGAATGTTTGAGTGTCCAAACTGTAATACTAACTTAGATAGAGATCATAACGCAGCGATCAATATCAACAAAGAAGGATTAAGGCAGTATAAGTTAGCTTTTGAGTAACTAAACAGATAAGAACCGTAGGGACTACGGGGATAGCCTATTGAGTCACTGGCGGTTACGCTGGTTTGGATAGGAAGCCCCCACTTCTATTAAGTGGTGGGTAGTTCACTTTGACGTTATTGGCTTTCAATATCTCAATTAACTCTAGTTTAGATCCCTCTTTGAGATTATCTAAGTCCCCTATCACGAAAGACCGGTCTGATAAGTAAAATGAGAATACCCCTTTGGTATATAAGACCATGTGAATGGATGAAAATGCCGTTTCCATGGTTTGATCCCCATAAGGACTCGCATTGGTGACTTTGATATGATCTCTTATTTCAATCTTAGTCACACCTTCAAAGAATATCTTATTGGTCTTTCTATGTTTCTTCATTTGCATGAATAACATCAGATAGACCAAAGGCATATAAACGATGCCAAATGTTAGGAAGAATAGTCCAAACTCACTGCCATCTAAGGTTAAGAGTAACCCAATCAAGAATATGAAAATCGTTAACGGTAATATTAATCTCAATACCGTGTAATTTGCCTTACCTAATGCAGCCTTCTTATAGGCTTCATAGGTATTTAACCCTTCAAATGTAACCATAACTACCGCCTATTTTTAAGTTGTCTTTTCTTAATATAGTACTTGTTCAGTTTCAATAAGCCCCAAATACCAGGGACACCAACTAGGATAAATGGAATGAGTGCTAGGAATGCTAACAATAATAGTTCTAGTATACGTAAGAATGCATCCCAACCACCTGTAAAGGCACGCCACATCTTTTCTGGTAATGATAAACTAATGAAATTGGCAGTTGAACGGATTTCAATGGTGACCATGCTATACTCAATCAAACTATCGTATTGATTGATTTCACCATTGAGTTCTTGAAGTTCAATGTCAATTTCAGATAAACGTTGATTGAGCTCAATCATTTCAGAAACGGTTGCGGTCTCATATAGTTCTAGTAATCTTGTTTGTTCGGCTTCTAGGGTTAATATTCTAGTGGCTTTATCATAATACTGAATAGAGACATCTCTAGACGACTTATTAAAACTAGATACCGTATAGCTATCATTGATTTCATCGATAAACGCATCAATACGACTGGATTTGATTCTTAAGACTAATCTTGAAAAAGAAGAACCAAATGACTCATTATCGACCCATTCATCTAAGGCAAGTCTGTCTTTAATGCCTTCATAAACTGTTTCGATGTCTTTCGATGTTAAAGACATTTTAACTTCATAAATGATCTTTCTGGTTGCGGTAGTCTCTGCTAAGACAACCGTATTATTGTTGTCTACCTCACCACCTGAATTAGGATTCTCAGCAGCACAACCTGCTAATAAAAATAGCACTAAGGTTAATGTTAAAAGCGTAAATAGTTTCTTCATTTTGTATCGCTCCTTTATTAATTAATTTGATTATACTACGTTTTTGAATAAATTTGAATAGGATTCTAGTCGTATAGCTTAGATGATTGCCCATGACAAACCAAATCAATTTAGTTATAATGAATGTGAGGGCACTTATGAAAAAACAATATTGGATTATACTAGGTGTCATTTGGCACATCTTCATCTTCTTACAATCTGCTTTACCTGGAGAACAATCTGCTAGCCAAAGCGGGTTGATTGTGGATTATATCTATCCCTTTATCCATCATATGGGGATTACACTATCACTGGATCAAGTATCTTTTTTGATTCGTAAACTGGCCCATTTTACAGAGTATTTTATACTAGGTGCCATATTTTATCATGTGTATATCAAATACTTTAAATTTAAAAAACTTGCAGCCATTTTAATCACGCACGGCTTTATAACAGCAGTCTTGGATGAAACACTTCAAACGTTTATACCGAATAGAAGTGGACAGTTCACGGATGTTTTAATTGATACATTTGGGGTAATCACAGCTTTCTTACTCATTACCTTAGGAAGGAAACTTTATGAAAGACAAAGAACGAAAAAGTCTTTATCAAGATAAAATCAACCAATTGGCATTAACACCAGATATGGTGATGAATGCATTAGAAATAGACTTACCAACTTTAAAAAGATATATTTCTGGGAAAAGATACTTTGAAGAAGACAGATACTTAGCCTTCTTAGCTTTTCTAGAACTGGACCGTTATCAATTAGGGTATATAGACCCAAAAACAGAAAAGACCGTTAAAACACCAGTTGGATTATTTAAAGTCAGTAAAAAGAACAATCCCTTTTCTAGACGGATGCAAATCATGTTTAGATATCATTTATTTAAAAGAGACCATAAAAAAGACGTATTTGCAGAGTTTGGTCAAAACTTGTTTTTTGACAAAACCTATCATCCGCCTTTTTTATACAAGTACTTTTTAATCATGATATCCATTATGATTGTTGCGGATTACTTGTTAACCAGTATTTATACCTTATCCAATCTATTAATCGCATTAAGTATTCCAATGACATTATTAATACTTTTATATGAATTTGATCAGTCTAAATTAAACTTACGTAAAATACTCAGTTACTTTTTCTTTGGTGGACTAGCATCTTTAGGGTTGACCTATTTAATTAGAACGATTACTGGATACCCTGAAAGCTTATTGGGTGATATCACCACGGGTTTAGTAGAAGAAACTGCAAAGCTCTTAGTCGTATTACTCATATTTAAACTTATACCTATTAGATATGCCTTTACAGGCCTGTTAATTGGGTTTGCTGTCGGTGCTGGGTTTGATGTCTTTGAGACGAGTGATTACGGGATGTTTGAGCTTTTTGATTCAAATGGTGACATCTATCAGATGCAAGGTTTACTAATCGTTAGAACCTTATTTGCTTTAGGCATTGGACACCACTTTTGGACAGGTATACTGGCAGGTACCTTAATTGCCTTAAGCAAGAAAGTGACATTCAGATTCAGAACCCTCTTACATCCAACCTTTATCATCGTTTATATTGGGGTTGTCTTGGCACATGCGATGTGGAATTATAACCCATATAACTTTTTGGGTGTACCAATCACGATCCTTGGGGCATTGGTCTTTTATATATTTGCCTATAATCTATACCAGTTGATGTATCAAGATAGAAAACCAATTGAAATCAAAGAAGAAGTACCACCACTTAACGAGATAGAATATAAGTTTTAAGTGATTTGTCCACATTGAAAGGGTAAAACACAATAAACCACAATCACAAAATTTGCTTTTAACATATAAAAATTAATGTTATAATTGGAATGACATAAATTAAGAAAGAGGTTTTAATGTGAAACGAACAAGTTTTATTGCGATTGGTATAGCCATCACAATAACTTTGATTATAGCCCTATATTTTCTACTTGATATCATAGACATAAGTAAATCCTATTTTATCGCAAGTGCATTTATTGTATTTTTGACGGGAGTATACGTTACGGTATATCTACAAAAGCTTCAAAAACCTCACTGTGAGATATGTAAAAATGAACTAAAATTTATTAGTAGGCAAAAAGTTGATCAGTTAGAGGATATCAGAAATGGTAAGTTTGTATTCATCAATACCTATCATTATCAGTATCACTGTAATCACTGTAGAAAAGACATTGAAATCACTAAAAAAGTAAAAATGAAGTAGATTCATGACTTCATTTTTTTATGGGTTTTTTTTGAATTTCGTTCAGATTAATTTCTTTTTACCAATAAATATTAAGTTATGGGCGTATATAGAGTGTAGAAATATCAATGGAGGGGAGATTCATATGAAAGAAAATCATCTAGCGAAAACAGGTGGATTGTTCATTATTACCGGTTTGGTGCTATTATATGTGATCAAAGAAGTATTCGATCTTGAACTATTAACATTCTTTATCGTGTCGGGAATTGGATTAGTCATTTCAATCCTTTATATGGTGATCTATAACCAAAAAGTCAGTGCCCATGTTTGTAAAGACTGTGGCATCAAACAAACATTAGTGACCAGATCAAGGGTTAGCCAAGAAGAAATCATTAGACGTGGTAAGTTCATCTTCATCAATACATATGATTATCATTACCACTGTAATCAATGTGAAAAAGATACACACATCAAAAAACGTGTTAAAATGAAGTAGCGTAAAAACTACTTCATTTTTTCTTTAGCGAGGTATTATGAAAAAACATATATTATTATATAGCAGCCTAGTAATAATCCTATCTAGCATAGGAGTGGTTATCTTTGGCGGATTAAGTTTAATCACGTTTATGGTTGGTGTTGGTCTAAATGGACTAGCCATGCTTTTGTTATGGGTTAGGCAACATACCTGTAGCGTATGTGGTGGAAAACTCTTACTAAAAGAAAAAAACGTACTCGATGTGAAGGAGTACGTTAGACGTGGCAGGTATGATGTTAGGTATACCTATAAAAAGGTCTATGTGTGTAAAAAGTGCCAACACATCGATTATAAAACGGTTCAGAAATGATTAGCTTGCGCTTGCAGCTAAGACTTCTTTGTGGTTGATTAATGCGATAATCCCTAAGGTGATTAATGTCATTAACTCAGCTTCTTTTTCTATCTTTAATAAGGCAAATGAGAAACCAGTATGATAACTATCTTTATATGTAAAACTGCCCATTAATGCCGATTCTTGGTACTGTGGGTTTTTTATATAGAAGACGTTATCTTTGTAAGTGATATCAAGGTTATCAGATGTTTTGAAGACAAAGCCTCTTAACATCTTATAATTGATTTTATATTTGAGCTCCTCATGTTCATAAATCATGATGTCATTGAACTTGAGTTTCATTCTGAGTGAGCTATATGGATTAATCTTATAGACACCTTTTATTGGTTTTGTTTCTATGTTTGAACTAGCCGATATAATCTTATACTTCTTATAATAGTAGCCTAAGTAGTTTGTGATGACTGTTTGATCATAAGGCATTTCAGGTAATAAAGTATAGAGGGGTCTCGTTTCTATAGAATCGTAATAGGTTTTATGCACGCGATTCGCGAATAGCCTTCTCATACGGCTAAAGCGGTTTAATAAATAACGGTAACGCTTTGTAAAGTCTTTAACGTCACTGACATTAGTCGTTCTTAAGATATAGTCGTAAAAGCGTTGTTCAAGTGTACGCTTGTTTAAATCATAGGTATCATATAATTCCAGTGTCGTTAATAATGATTTTGTTTTTAGGATAAACTTTCTTGTGATAAACATAAGCCACCTCACCATGTTAAGTATAGCCCTATTTCATCCAATCTGTTAGAAAAAGTTTGTAAAACCGTCAAATCACGATTCTTATGAAGACTTTTTGATTTATCTTTACAGCGCAAATGAATAGATGTAAAATGAAAGTGACGCCATATACGGTGTCATTGAGGTGTTTGATTGTGTAAGTGCAAAAGCAAAGTAAACGTAAGAATATAAGTGCTACTATTAACGCTATAGAAAGTAAGGATAACTAAAAATGATAAATAGAGATTACACCATGAAAGTAGAAAAACAAATTTACGAAGACGGTTCGTTCGAGTGGGTTGCGTCATTTCTTGAGATAAAAGGCATAATCGGTGTAGGCGATACACAAATTGAAGCGGTGACTGAAGCTGAAGAAGCGAAGAAAGCTTTTTTATACGCTTTGGAAGCGACAAATTCGCCAATACCTGAAGCTAACTGCGATGTTAGTTTCAGTGGTAGAACGACTGTAAGAATGAGTAAGAGACTGCATAAATTAGCATTTGAATGTGCACAAGATGAAGGAATCAGTTTAAATCAGTTGATTGTAGATGCTGTGAACGTATATGTGACCGAAAGTATTACAAAACGAAAATTAATGGATTAAAAAAAACACCATTCACATGGTGTTTTTTGATAGAGTTTTCTCATTAATGCTTATAAGTAATGGTTTTTTCTGGGTATAAATATTGAGATATCGCACTGATGGCAGTTGCTGCTTCCCCTAGTCCAGTGACAATCATTTTTCTTTTACCAAGGTATGTGACGCTATTACCAATGGCGTAGATACCTTTTTTACTGGTTTGCATGTCTGAAGCCACCTTGATTAGGTTATTCTCGACATCTAACCCCCATTTATCCATAGACGTTTTGGCTGGATTAGACCCATAAAAAACAAATAACGCATCTAATTTTAATTCGATTTGAGATTGATCTTCTGTGTGTTTGAGTGTTAGATAATCTACCTTATCATATCCAACTAACGCTTCTGGTGTATAAGGGGTTAAGACAGTCCCAATTTCTCTGATTTTCTCAACGTTTACTTCATGGGCTCTAAAGTCTGGTCTTCTATGAACAAGGGTGACTTTTTTAGCAACCTCACTTAAGGTTAAAGCCCAGTCAACGGCAGAATCACCACCACCAAGCACAACCAGTTCTTGGTCTTTAAAGTATGAGACATCTTTCACATTATAATAAATATTGGATTTTGCATCTGCACCTTCAAGTTCTAATAACCTTGGTTCAAACATCCCACCGCCATTGGCAAGCAAAATGGTCTTGGTTTTAAATATACCTTGATTGGTGACTAATTCATAATGGGTATCCAAGGTGTTAATCTCAGTGGCTTTACAGTTTAAAAACATTTTCACTTCAGATTCGTAAGGTTTATATTGTTGATATAGGTGATCAATCAAATCACCCGCTGAAATCTTAACGAATCCCGGCATGTCATAGACCATCTTTTGTTTATATAAGTTTAGTGTCCCACCAAACTCATAAGCCGATTCAATGATACATGCATTTAGTTTGTGCATCGCTGCAGAAGTTGCTGCATAAAGTCCTGCAGGACCTGCACCAATTATAATTGTGTCGTACATAGTTAATTACCTCATTTGTATTATAACAATACTTTGAACATAAAACCATATTTTATTGGTTAAATGGTGGTTTTATAAATAGGTATTATAAGCCCAAAATGGCTTAAAACCGGATGATAACGTTATCATGGGATTTAGCCATTTTTGAAAAACGTTTTCATTATAGAATTGAATGCATTTCATTTGAATTCTCGATATAATGTGATTGTAAAAAGCGATTAGCGACAATTATATAGGAGGATTACCATATGACATGGGATTTTAAAAAGGGCGCATGGACTGCGTCAGTTAATGTGCGCGACTTTATCGTAGAGAACTACGAAGAATACTTAGGGGATGCTTCATTTTTAGTTGGACCAACAGAAGCATCTACCAAATTGAATGACGCATTCATCGATCTTTTAAGACAAGAAAAAGAAGCGGGTGGCGTATTAGAATGTGACACAGATGTGGTCGCATCCATCACATCACATGGTGCAGGTTATATCATTGAAGGCTTAGAGAAGATTGTTGGTTTACAAACAGATAAACCATTAAAACGTGGGTTCCACCCTTATGGTGGTATCCAAGTTGCAGTTAAAGCGGCAGAAGCGTATGGTTATCATGTGAATGATGACTTACAACACATCTTCACCAATTACCGTAAAACACACAACCAAGGTGTATTTGATGTCTATAACAAAGAAATCAGAGCGGCGAGATCCTCAGGTATCATCACTGGTTTACCAGATGCGTATGGTAGAGGTAGAATCATTGGCGACTATAGAAGAGTTGCTTTATATGGTATTGACTATCTAATTGAAGAGAAGACCAAAGAAAAAGACACTTGGACTTACCCAATGACAGAAGAAACAATCCGTGCGATCGAAGAAACGACAGAACAAATCAACGCATTAGAACGTTTAAAAGAACTTGGTAAAATCTACGGTTTTGATATTTCAAGACCAGCTGAAACCGCTCAGGAAGCGATCCAATGGTTATACTTTGGTTACCTAGGTGCCGTTAAAGAACAAAACGGTGCTGCCATGTCTTTAGGTAGAACAGCGACATTCCTTGACATCTATATCGAAAGAGACATTAAAAAAGGCATCTTAACAGAAGTTGAAGCTCAAGAATTGATTGACCACTTTATTTTAAAACTACGTATGGTGAGATTTGCTAGAACACCTGAGTATAACGAATTATTCACAGGTGACCCAACTTGGGTAACTGAAGTATTAGCAGGTATGTGTAATGACGGTAGAAGCTTCGTCACTAAAACAACTTTTAGATACCTACAAACTTTATATAATCTAGGTACTTCTGCAGAACCAAACTTAACCGTATTATGGAGTGATAAATTACCAGAAAACTTTAAAAAGTTTGCGGCAAAAGTATCGATTGATACATCATCTATCCAATACGAAAATGATGACGTCATGAGACCAAATCATACCGATGACTATGCGATTGCATGCTGCGTATCACCAATGGCAATCGGATCAGAAATGCAATTCTTCGGTGCGAGAGCTAACTTAGCGAAAGCATTACTATACGCCTTAAATGGTGGTAAAGACGAAATCTCTGGGAAACAAGTTGGCCCTAAAAAGCCAGTTCACCAAGCAGACGTATTAGACTTTGATCAAGTCATGGAAATCTATGATGAATCCCTTGAATGGTTAGCAGAAGTCTATGTCAATACATTGAATATCATCCACTACATGCACGACAAATATGCCTATGAAGCATTTGAAATGGCATTACACGATAAAGAAGTCGTCAGAAACTTTGCAACAGGTATGGCTGGCTTAAGCGTTGTTGCGGATTCACTTTCTGCGATTAAATACGCAAAAGTTAAACCAATTTATGACCAAGTATCAGGCTTAATCGCTGACTTTGAAATTGAAGGCGACTATCCAGCCTATGGCAATAACGACGACAGAGTCGACGATATTGCGGTAGATCTAGTTAACCGCTTTATGGCGAAGATTAGAAAACACCCAACCTATAGAAACTCAAAACCTACTATGTCTGTATTAACCATTACATCTAATGTTGTTTATGGTAAGAAAACAGGTAACACACCAGACGGTAGAAGAAAAGGTACACCATTTGCACCAGGTGCGAACCCAATGCACGGTAGAGATAAATCAGGTGCCTTAAAATCCTTACTAAGTGTTGCTAAGATTCCATGTGAATCTTGCCAAGACGGTATCTCAAATACATTCACCATCGTCCCACAAGCATTAGGTAAAGAAGACACTTTAATGTTTGAAAACGCGATGTGCCAAGACATCAAATCAGAAAACCTAGTTTCCATCTTAGACGGATACTTCACAAGCGGTGGTTACCACTTAAACGTGAACGTCTTACTAAGAGAAAAGTTAATCGAAGCGATGAATAACCCAGCCCTATACCCTAACTTAACGATTAGAGTATCAGGTTATGCAGTCAACTTCAGCTTATTAACTGACGAACAAAAACTAGACGTTATCGCAAGAACGTTCCATGAATCCATCTAAGTTCTTAAACGTTCACTCGATTGAAACCATGGGGGCATTTGATGGCCCAGGCATACGCTATGTATTATTCCTACAAGGCTGTCCTTTTAAATGCCAATATTGTCACAACAGAGACACCTGGGATTATAAAGTGAACAAGTCTAAGACCGTAGAAGAGATATTCACAGATTTTAACAAATACAAATCATTTTATAAGCATGGGGGTATCACCGTCTCTGGCGGTGAACCACTCTTGCAAATAGATATGTTAATCGACTTATTCAAGTTGTTTAAGTCTCATGGCATCCATACATGCATTGATACATCCGGCGCCACCTTTAATCCGCAAGATACGAAAAGACTGGATGAACTCATGCAATATACAGATTTAGTTCTACTAGATATCAAACACATCGATGATGACGCACATAAAGTCTTAGTTGGTGCGTCTAATAAAAACGTCATACAGTTTGCTAGATACTTAAATGATATCAACAAATCCGTTTATATTAGACACGTGTTACTACCTAATATCACAGGTACCACTGAACAATTAACAAAATTAAGGACCTTTTTAGATACCCTAACGAATGTGAAACAAATTGATATACTCCCTTATCATAAAAAAGGCATTCAAAAGTGGGCAGCCCTTAAATTTGATTATCCGTTACTCGATTTAGAGGAACCATCTAAGAAATTGATCTATCAAGCCCATGACATCTTAAAAACTTGTTATGTATATCAAAAGACCAGTGTTTAGTACTGGTCTTTTTCTTTACTTTCAGCGATTTTAAAAAACAATCAATGGTTGATATTTTTCAAATAACAGTTAGGGTTTATTTTAAAGAATCACTCTATAATAAAGGTGAGGTGATACATTGAGTAATAACTATGTGATTGGACAATACATACAATCTGAAAGAAAAAAAGTAGGGTTAACACAAAGTGAGTTAGCCAAGAAACTATTGATTAGTCCACAAGCTATTTCAAAGTGGGAAACAGGAGAGACATTACCAGATACATCGATATTATTGAATCTTGCGGATGCCTTAGAAACCACTGTGGATAAAATCTTGTCAGCAGGACAGGTTATCCCAAAGAAACATAAACAGATTAATATCCCTAATATCAAAGAAGGTTTAAAAGCCATCCACGATATGAAAACCTACTTTAGTGAAAACTCAACGTTATACCAAGGGATAATTGGAGGCATTAATCAAAAGATGCATATAAACTTCGAACACTATTATCAAGACGACTATGCCAAAGAAGTCTTACTAGCAGAAGTGATTATCCAGTATTTGATGATTGGGTATCAAACGACAAAGGCGGAAGTAGATTCCTATATTCAATCGGATAAAATGAGAAGCATCATCTATAAGTATATAGGCGAAGAAAGCACCATCAAACAACTTTTATATTCACATAATCCAAGTCTATTCGATCAAATTAGACAAATTAAACCAGAGTTTAAACACATAGAACGTTTAAATGAGCTACCTGGCGAATACTTAAGGTTAGAAGCCGGTAAACAGTACTGGGCAACTGAAATCGAAACAGGCGAACCTTACTGTTAAGGGATCGCAGTAGATGAGAAAACAATTAAAGTATTTAAATACGGGTATGGCGGTTCAGAAATGACACTCATCGAAACAGTCGACAGACTGATGGGAGTATAAGATAGTTTGTCGAGGCGATAAAGAGAACTACCAGCAGACATAATTTTTGCAGCAATCGATAAATAATCGGTGAACTTATATTTACCATTTTTTTTCACAATAGGACTTCAAACATATTAATCAAAATTTTATGAAGGGTCTAATTCTAAATCAACACTACATATTATACAAGTGAGCCTGTGAAAAATGTGATTATACTATTGTCCAGACGGAATTATTAAAGAACCAAATGTATCAATTGGGATTAATTTAAATGACGCCTAGCGTCTATGCTGATAGTCTTAAAGTATATAATAAAAAAAGATGACTGTTCATAATTTGAACGGTCATCTTTTTGTGTTAGCTTAAAATGTAAGTGAATCTATTTATCAGCTCTTGAATAAGGGTATACGTTAGATAGAAACTCAATGGTATAATGGTTAAAAGATAATGTGTTTCTTAACTAAATCAATTACTTCTTGTTGGGTCGACATGCTCAATGCCTGTTTAGCCAATAATGTACAAGTTGTTAGACTGTTATTTCTGATAACTTTCTTGACACGCGCTATTTGCGAAGCTGACATACTAAAGTTTTTTATACCCATGCCTATTAATATTGGTACTGCTAAGATATCGCCACCAATTTCTCCACAAATAGACAACGGTTTGTTATGGTTATTAAATACATCTGAGACTAGTTTTATCAAACGAAGTAATGCTGGTGAATATGTTTGATAATATTCTGATAAGCTCGCATCCATACGATCAACAGCCATCAAATATTGGGTTAAATCATTGGTTCCAATGCTTGCAAAATCAACCAACTTTACGACCTCTTCGCTCATTAATGCGATAGAGGGTATTTCTATCATAACACCGAATCGTGTATTTTTTGCATATGCAATACCTTCATCGTCTAGCGATGCTTTGACACGATTAACCACCGCCATGGCTTTATGTATATCTTCGACAGAGCCTACCATTGGAAACATTACTTCAATATTGCGTTCTGTATTTGCAATTAGCAAGGCCTTCAGTTGTGTTTCGAATATAGGCAACTCATCTAAGCATAATCTTAGCGCACGTTTGCCTAAAAAAGGATTTTGTTCTTTTGGTAGTGCATAGTATGTCAAGGACTTATCGCCACCAATATCTAGTGTTCTTATTGTCACTTTTTTATCCTTCATCATCTTAGAAACAACAGAATAAGCGCTGATCTGTTCGTCTAACGTTGGAAAATGTGTGTTTTTCATGTAAAGAAATTCACTTCTGAATAGGCCAATACCAGAAACATAATCACTTTGCTTTAAAGCATCATCTTTATTAGACTCAATATTCAAAAACAAATTTATTTGTTTACCATCAAGTGTGATTGGATCTAAATTTATATATGTTTTTTCCACACTTAAAAGCGTTAAGTGATCATTGTACTTTTTAATAAATGACGCCCGAATATCATCACTCGGATTTATAATTAATAAGCCTTCGTATGCGTCCAAAACAGCGTCGCCTTGTCCGACTTTTAATAACAAATCGCGAATACCTAAAATGGCTGGAATATCATAACTTCTCGCAATAATTGCGCTATGCGATGTGTCCGAACCTAGTTCAGCTACAATGGATAACAATAGAGTAAAAGGTATTGTA
>CAKMJY010000030.1 GCA_927433595.1 uncultured Acholeplasmatales bacterium
TGTAGTTCCTTATTAGAATTGTTTGGCATCTATATTATAACATTTTTTCTTGATCATTATTTTTGTTTTTATCAAATGCTCATAAGCGCTATTAAAAGAGATTAAGTCAGTATACTATCAACTAATTACACCAAACGTCAGTTTTTTTTGGCATTAAATGCGAATATGGCTTCTTATTATGTTAAAATATAAAAAGAAGGTGAGACTATGATCATTGACACACATTGTCATTTAAATACAACCGAATTTGATGTAGATTTACACGATGTCATAATGCGTGCAAATACAAATGGTGTCGAAAAAATCATTTGTATTGGCATGTATAAAGAGGCTAATTTAAAGGCATTAGATATCATAGAAAGATATGATCAAGTGTATGCAACCATTGGCATTCACCCATCCTATGTCAGTGAGTCCTATGATGAAACTTTATTTATCGAACAATTAAAACAGAAGAAAGTAGTCGCAATCGGTGAGATTGGGATAGACCTATATTGGGTAAAAGACAACTTAGATTTACAAATAGAACTGTTTAAAAAACAATTAGATTTATCATTAAAACTAAACTTACCTGTTATCATTCATCTAAGAAATAGTGCACAAGAAATCTATGATGTTTTAAAGACATATCAAGGGTTAAAAGGGGTCATGCACTGTTTTAGTGAAGACATCATTTGGGCTCAGAAATTTATGGATTTGGGTTTTTATATTGGCATTGGTGGACCGGTCACATTCAAGAAAAACTTGGTAACCAAAACGCTGGTTAAAGAGATGCCACTTGATCGCCTATTGGTTGAAACCGATAGCCCTTATTTAGCACCAAGCCCTCATAGAGGCAAAAGAAACGAACCTGCTTATACGAAGTTAGTTGTCGAAGAAATTGCAGCGTTAAGAGGATTAACTAGCGAAGAGATTGCTTTGATAACGACTGAAAATGCACATAGATTATTTAATTTTGGAGGTAACAAATGAAAAAACTATTACTACTAGGCTTAATGGTTTTAACGAGCTTAAGTCTTTATGGGTGTTACGACACTGAAACCACCATTTATACACTAGAGAATGTCGAAGGACAAATATCATCGGTCTACGAAGAAGTCGATGATATGACGGTCGCGGTGGTATCTTATGTAGATGATACCTACGATATCGTTGCTGGACACGGCTCTGGTTTAATTTATGACAGAGAAGCCATTGAAGTGGGGTATCGTTATTATGTCATTACCAACTATCACGTGGTTGAATCACAAGCGTATATCAAAATCTATAATGGCACGACTTATTATGATGCCAGTCCTTATGCCGTCAATGAAGTAGAAGATTTGGCATTAGTCACATTTGATACGGTAGATGAAATTACCATATTCGGTACAGAACAATTTAGTGGCGAAGTTTATGCCAAACCAACCATAGGGTCATTCGTTTTAGCCGTTGGGACACCACTGGATTTAGAGTTTTATAATACAGCTACCTTAGGGATTGTTGGCCAAACAGCGAATCCAAAAGTCATTCAACACGATGCGTCTATTAACCCTGGCAATAGCGGTGGACCACTGTTTGATTTAAACGGGAACTTACTAGGTTTTAATACTTGGAAACGTGCTGCAGTCAATACAGCAGAAGGCGAAATCGCAGTTGAAGGCATTGGGTTTGCCATCTCCATGTTGGTTGTTATCCCAACCATCAATCAAATGAGACAAACCGGTGAATCTGTTTTTCTAGCCCCAAAGATTGGAGTTACAGTCACAACAGTCCCTGAAGCCATTGAAGACTTATTTGGTGGCGTTAGACCAGAACACATTGAAGAAACACAAACCACAGGCATTTATGTATTATCGGTTGTCCCACTTAGACCAGCCTATGGTAAAATATATGCAAAAGATATTATTACCCATGTGAATGGTAATGCAGTTTCGACCATTGAGGATTTAGCGGGACTGATTGCGGATGCTGAATTTGGTACATCACTAGAATTAGCCATCAGACGTTATGACAATGGCGTATTTTCAACTGTAAATATCATTATCATCCTATAGGAGGATACCAATGACTTTAAGTAGTTTGTTATCAAAAATTGAAACAGGTCAAGTATTATCAGAAAAACAAGAAAAACAATTAGCTAAGAAACTGTGGCTCATCCCATCGTTTTTTAGGTCTACCTTTTATGTTTTGCTCATACTCTTAGCCTTATTATTCATCTTAATTGGGATAACAGACTCATTAAACCCAACCCCTGCGGTGGTTAGTTATGGGGTATCTGTTGCACTGTTATTATTATTGCTTTATACGATTTTTATCCCAAAAAAGAAAAGACTCATTGATTATTTTGATGCCGTCGATAACTTTTATGAAACCAAGTTTAAAGGCCTAGAACACTATGATTTATACTATATTGGTCAACATAAATCACCCCACGTTAGAGCATTAAGATCAACCAAGATATACTTACTAAGTAATCATCAACAACTCTTATTCATCGACGATTATTTTAAAGATACCACATACCCATTGGGTAAAGAGTTAAGTGTTACAAAACCAGTATTTTTACGTGTGATTGATCAATCAAAAACAGATCAATCTAGGGTAACCATTGAGATTTCTGAGATTGACTACTTCCACTTATCTAGTAAGAATTTGCCAATCAATAAGAAACCAAGACAAAAGCAATTTCATAAGATGTTCGCCTATTTCTTGGATCAAGACCCACACATGGATGAATATAACTACATCACATTGAAACTTTATAATGGCGCTGTTTTCCGCATCAGCTATGATGCTTATCCTGCGCTAAAAAATGCAATTCCACTCAAGGAGAAGTAAAATGGATTTAGCTAAAAAAGTATTAGATATCTTAACTGAATATAACTATCAAATCGCATTTGCAGAGTCTATTACAGGTGGTGCCTTAGTGAGTGAGTTAGTCAAACATAGTGGTGCATCCAATGTATTGTCTTACAGTGTGGTGACTTACTCAAAAGCAGCCAAAAGAGACTTTCTAAACATCCCTGAGATGTTGTTTGACATCCACGGGGTAGTCTCTAAAGTGATATCCATTGAAATGGCCAATCAAATCAAACAAATTGCAAAATCAGACATTGGCATTGGCATCACAGGCAATGCAGGTCCAACCGCATTAGAAAACTCTAATGTTGGTGAAATTTGGTTTTCAATCAACTACAAAGATGAAGTCTTTAGTTACCATATCCAATTAAGACAAAATGACCGAGAAAGCATGATCGAAGATGCCGTTAAAGTGGTGTATCAAATGCTTTATAAGTTGTTATCAAAATAACCAATGAATATCCGATTAAACCATCGTTCTATCAATGCAAAAATTGTTTGTATAATTGATATAACTATGTTATAATAACAAAGCATGGTTTTTATTAACCATCCTTGTCACCCCAAAGGGGCGTGACCAAAAGACCATAAGGAGGAAAAAAGATGAAAAAGTACGAAATTATGTATATCATTCGTCCGAACCTAGAAAGTGAAGAAACTAAGAATTTGGTTGCAAGCTTAAGCAACATTTTCACAGAAAGACAATCTGAAGTTTTAGAACTTAAAGAAATCGGATTAAAAGATC
Source organism: uncultured Acholeplasmatales bacterium (assembly GCA_927433595.1). Lineage (GTDB taxonomy): Bacteria > Bacillota_I > Bacilli_A > Acholeplasmatales > UBA5453 > Paracholeplasma. The sequence continues at coordinate 3,587 of CAKMJY010000030.1, forward strand.
TTGCGTACGAAATCGACCATTTGAAAAAAGGCTACTACGTTTGGACATTAGTTAATGCAACCAACGAAGCAGTTGAAGAATTCAACCGTGTTGTTCGTATCACAGAAAATGTCATTCGTTACATCGTTGTTAAAGACGGCGAATAAGGGAGGCTTAACATGCTTAACCGCGTAGTTTTAGTCGGTCGTATAACCAAAGACCCAGAACTAAAAAGAACTCAAAATAACATAGCCGTTGTATCATTTACCATTGCCGTTAATCGTCAATTTTCAAATGAACAAGGCGAATCACAAGCTGACTTTATTCAATGTGTTGCGTGGCGCAAACAAGCTGAGAATATGCAATCTTACGTAAGAAAAGGTGCATTACTTGGTATTGACGGACGCATTCAAACACGTAATTACGAAACACAAAACGGTGAAACGAGATATGTGACTGAAGTTGTATGTGACGCTGTTCAATTCTTAGAATCTAAGAAGACAGATAGTAGCACACCAACTTACGAACCAATCGAAGACGATGACCCATTTGTTTCAAGCAATAAGAGTCTAGCCAGTGAAGAAGATTTACCATTCTAAAATAGGAGGCTTGAACATTATGCAACAAAGAGGCGGATTTAAAAGACGTCGTAAAGTATGCTTTTTTACACAAAACAAAGTTGACCATATAGATTTTAAAGATGTTGAACTATTAAAGCGTTTCATTTCTGATAGAGGCAAAATTTTACCTCGTCGTGTAACTGGAACTTC
>CAKMJY010000031.1 GCA_927433595.1 uncultured Acholeplasmatales bacterium
TTTAATGAATGCACTTGAGATTTTATACATTGGTTCTCTACTTTCCATTAAGATGGCATCGAAGTTCCCTTGCATCTCTTTTAGTCCGAATGCGGCATCGATGAAGATGACTGGGGTTTTTAGTGATAAGAACTTCTTTAGGAAACCTTCATCATACAGTTCAATCCCAATGACCCCATCAATATTTAAATTATCCATATAGCTATGGAGTTGATCAAATGACGTATTGGAGTTAATGGTATACTGAAAAAAATCGATGTTGAGGTTCGTGACTAAATTCTCAACCCCTCGCATCATCGATATGAAGAAATCTAAGTTAGATAACGGTTTACCTGCCAGTAGTAACAGTTTAAGTTTTTTGACCTCATGGCCTTGGTACTGACTAAATCCTTTATAACCCAACTCAATGGCTTTTTGAATCACCCGTTCCCTGGTGTTACCTGGGACGGGTTTATTGTTTATGACTTTGGATACTGTGTTCCTAGATAACCCTAGTTCATCTGCGATTTGTTGGATAGACGCTTTTTCTTTCATATGATCACCAAAGACATTATATTACGCAAATGCACATTTGTAAAGCGGTTACATTTACATTTGCACATTTTTTGTTTAAAAGTTGACTATCTTTGTGATACCCTTTACAATGAAAAGTGAAATGGGAGGATACCATGACAGAGACACTTAAAAATAAAAAAACAAAGAGTTATACTCAATATGGCGTCAAACGCAATTGGCAACTGTTAGCAATGTTATCAGGGGCAATTGTGTTTACGGCTGTTTTTGCTTATATACCGATGTATGGGGTATTAATTGCTTTCCAAGAATATAACCCAGCTTTAGGGATTGGGGGTTCCCCTTATATTGGACTTGATAACTTTACGAGATTCTTTGAGAGTTACCAATTCTCAAATTTGATGATCAATACCTTCTTAGTGAGTTTCCTAGGATTCATCATTGGGTTTCCACTACCAATTATCATCGCATTATTATTAAACACGCTACGTAGCACACGTATGAAAGGCATCTTCCAAACGATATTCAATGCACCGCATTTCATATCGGTGGTTGTCTTAGTCGGGATGTTATTCTTATTCTTTGGTGAATATGGCTTAATTAACTCACTCATCTTACAGTTTGGCGGAGAGCGTATCTCCTTCTTCTTAGAGTCTGATTGGTTTAGACCACTCTTCATTGGGTCTGGTAACTGGCAAGAAACGGGTTGGTCATCGATCATCTATCTAGCTGCATTAGCTGGGGTTGACCCACAGCTACATGAAGCTGCGAAGATCGATGGGGCAAGCAGGTTTAAACGTATCTTACACATTGATTTTCCTGCGATCTTCCCAACGATTTCCATCATCTTGATTTTATCGGTTGGTAGCTTATTATCCGTTGGTTATGAAAAAGTCCTACTCATGCAGACAGGGACAAACCTATCGACATCAGAAATCATTTCAACTTACGTCTATAAAATTGGTTTAACTGGGTTCACTGAACCAGGCTATGCCGCAGCGATTGGGTTATTCAATTCATTGATTAATGTGGTATTACTGATCATCGCGAATTATAGTGCGAAGAAATTCTCGGAGAACAGTTTATGGTAAAAGTCAAAAACAAGAAAAGCAATATGGAATCAAAAGGCGACAAATACTTCCATATTGGCGTCATCATCTTAATGACATTATTCGCCTTAATCGTTTTATACCCACTATGGTTTATGGTGATCGCATCGGTTTCCAATCCAGACTCGGTATTAAATGGTGAAGTATGGTTATGGCCAGATACGATTGATTTCTCTGGTTATGTGAAAATCTTTAACGACCCGCAAATTTGGACTGGTTATAAGAATACCATTCTTTATACCGTCATCGGGACAACACTCAATATCGTCTTAACGATTCCGGCAGGTTATGCCTTATCCAGACCTAACCTACCTTATCGTAAATACATCATGTGGTTTTTCATCATTACGATGTTCTTCGGTGGTGGGTTAATCCCATTCTACTTCTTAATCTCAAGCTTAGGATTAATTGATTCCTTCTGGGTCTTAATCATTCCTCAAGGCTTAAGCGTATGGAACATGTTTATGGTAAAAGCTTATTATGAATCCAATGTCTCATTAGAATTAATTGAGGCTGCACAAATGGATGGGGCCAATCAGTTTAGAACATTTTGGTCAGTGATACTACCAATTTCAAAACCAATCATTGCCGTTATGATTTTATTCTATGCAGTAGGTAGATGGAATTCATACTTCGATGCGATGGTATTCATTAGAAGTGAGAATTTATACCCACTTCAAATTGTCTTAAGAAATATCTTAATCGTCAATGATAACGCCTCAGGCGGTATCACCGGTGAAGATATTTATGAAAGACTCAGACTGGCTAACCAAATTAAATACGGGGTTATCATTGTGTCATCCTTACCGATCATCATGATTTACCCACTTGTACAACGATTTTTCAAAGAAGGTTTCCTTGTGGGAAGCTTCAAATAGGAGGATATATGAAAAAATGGTTTAGTTTCATCACCGTGGCATTACTTGCTACCGGTCTAGCCGCTTGTAGTTCAACACCAAGTGGTCCAACAAAAACATTAGACGAATTAGGGTATAACGTAAATGGCCTACCAATTGTCACTGAAGAGGTTGAGTACACGATTATCTCACCTAAGAATGCACTGGCGTTAGATTATAACGAAATGGATATCTTTAAAACGATGTTTGAAGATACCAACGTTAAGATCAACTGGAATAACTTATCAGAAGAAACCTTCCAAACGACTAAGCAAATGATCATTCAAGATACTAGAAACCTACCAGATGCGATGTATCATGCAGGCTTCTCCGATAGAGATATTATCCAATACTCAGCAGCAGGCACCATCATTGCCTTAGATGAGTATTTAGATAATATGCCTAACTTCAAACGTATCTTAGATGCGCGTCCTGACATTAAGAAAGTCATTACCGCACCAGATGGTCATATCTATGCCTTACCTAGAGTGGAAGAAATGGGGTTACTACAACACCCTAACATTCTATTCATCAATAAAGAATGGGTCAACTACTTATCAGACAACAGCCTATTATCCTTAAATGGTCAACCAATGACGGTCTCCATTGAAGGTGGTAACTTAGAAGCCACTTCAACTGAGGCTGACATTCAATTAAAACCATTAACCATTAAGGTAAATAACCAAGTTGTCAATGGCTTTACGCTTGAACAATATGAAGTCATCTTAAAAGCGATGAAAGATAATGCAAGCTTATTAACCTCTGCTAACCTAATCCCACTTACCTTTAGATTTGGTGGCTGGCAAGGTAACCAATCGGATTTATATGCCGCATTTGGTGTCCCTGAAAATATCGATCACTTAACCGTCGTAAATAACGAAGTCACTTTCACAGCTGTGATGGAACAGTATAAACAAGCAACCAACTTCTTTGCTGGTTGGATTGAAGATGGCTTAATCGAAAAAGATGTCTTAACACAAGGTGAATTTGATTTATTAGCCAAAGGGAAAGGGACTGCCCCACGTTTAGGTTCATTCTACTGGTGGGAAAAAGAAACTGTCATTAAACCTGAATGGCAAGACCAATATGTAGCATTACCACCACTCATTGGCCCAAATGGCCAACAAGCGGTTGGTGTGTCCAATAACCAAGAGATTTCTAAAGGGAACTTTGTTGTGTTCTCAAAAGCTCAAAACCCAGAAATCTTATTAACTTGGATTGATAGATTCTATGACCCAACCATTTCTGCTCAAATCAACTATGGTCCAATTGGGATTGCTTATGAAGAAGAACTGAATGCAGATGGCTTACTTGTTCAAAAACCAATTCCATCAGGTATGACTGCTGATGAATTAAGATTAAAGAATGCCCCAATGGGTGTCATCTATTTATCTTATGAACAATGGGCAGAAACACTTGTGATGGAATACCGTGCAAGGTTGAGACTTGAATTATTAGATGTTTATATCAAGCCTTATGTGATGGAAAATGTACAGCAATTACCAAATGTGAGTTTTACCTTATCAGAAATGAATACGATTAACAGATACGGTACCGACATATACTCCTATGTTTACCAATCTACTACAGGCTGGTTACTAGAAGGTGGCGTATCCGATTCAGCATGGAATACCTATGTAAACAAATTGAATCAAATGAAACTGAGCGATATGGTCGAAGCGTATCAAACAGCTTATGACCGCTACGAATAAACTTGAAACTCTATATCAGAATTGGGAATTACATTTTTGATTATATTATCTTAAGTTTGGTTTTGTTTATCTCAGGTATCTTAGTCTTACCGCTTTATATGGGGGTTGTTGGTGTCATTGCGTTTTTCGAGAATGACCAATACAAACGCATATTCCAAGTCTTAAAGGAAAACATAAAGCCATTACTACTATTAAGTGTGATTGAACTCTTTTTAGGTTTAATGGCATTACTAGCGACACAGATGAACGACACGGGGGTATTGGGGATATTTAACGTGGTCGTCTTAGTTGTGATTATCTCAATCATGACACTACTGGTCATCTACCCACCAATGATTTTGATTAAAATGCAGGTTAGCTTTAAAGAACTCATTCGTAATACGTTATATCTGGCTTTAGTGGATATCAAACAAACGCTTTTGATGTTCATACTAACTGGCATCATGATTTACATGTCGATTTATGCGATATGGGGACTCTTACTAGTCGTCCCATATCTCCAATCGATTAGCTTCATCTCAAACAAGGTCTTAACAAATGAAAAAGATAAAAGAGAAAAAGGGGAACAAAAATGAAAAAAATCGTAATGAGTATGTTTTTGATGGCAATCGCACTACTTCTAGTCGCATGTGGCGGCACCGATGAAGAAAGAACGAAACCAGTGATTACAGGTTTAGATCAAACAGCTGAAATCACAGAAGGTGAATCCATCAATGTATTAGAGGGCGTAACTGCCATGGCACATGGTGATGAAGACATCACAGATAGCATTGTTGTTACTATTGATCCAACAACAGCAACCATCGTGGATGGTGTTGTGACACCACAAGAACCAGGTTCTTACTTAGTCACATTAACTGCAACCGATCCTAAGGATGAAACCTTAAAGACAACCGCAACCTTATTTCTAGATGTATTAGAAAATACAGTTGTCTCTGAAATTGGTCGTGTGACTTATGACTTTAACAGTATCTCTGAAACAGCTTTAATGGGCTTTGTTTCAAAAGAAGCTGGACAAGTCGTTGAAGCGTTAAACGTGTTAAACGGTGAATTAATCTATACACCAATTACCTCAGGTAATGGTGATGGCGATAACCAAATCTTCAAATCATTAAGTTTAACAGCTGGTACAACTTATACCATCAGCTTAAAAGCAAAAGCAACTAGAACCTTAACTGGCGTTGCCTTCGTAATCAATGGTAAAACACCAGGGTCATGGGATCCATATGCTGGTATGTGGGGTCAAGAAGTGACCACTGAATATAAGACATTCACCCATACATTCGCAGTCGATACCGATAACGAAGCGGCTGAATTAATGTTTAATGTTGGTGGCCAAGGGGCTGCTGATTATAGCGTCCATGTGAGTGAATTAAAGATTGTTGCAAACTCAAACCCACAAACAGAAACATTGGCATTCACAGACTTAACGAGTGCTGGTGATGGTTGGGTATATGTGAATGACAATGGTCAATCTACAGCTTCAGTCGTTGAAGGTAAAGCAGTCATTGATATTACAAACCCAGTCGCAGGTATTTGGGAACAAAAATTATTCCACGAACCAATTCAATTAGCCGCAAACAAGGTATACAAATTATCTTATACCATCCACGCGACTGAAGACATTCGTTATGAATATATCGCTAGAACAAAATCTCAACAAACTGGTGGCCGTGATGAAAACTACATTTGGTCAGGTCCAACCTTACCAAAGAATGAAACAAGAACAGTTACACACACCTTCACAACCAATGGTACAGACATCAATGATTTTGATATGTTCTTCCAAATCGGTGGACAAACCTTACCAACAGTCATCACCATTAGTGATGTAAACTTAGTATCCTATGATGGTTTCTCTGAAGAAGTGACACGTTTCACAGGCTTACCTGAAGGTTTCGGTAGCTTTGAAAATGCACCTGCAGCAGCAAGCCTTTATGTAGATGCTGCAGCTGGTAACTTAGTATATGATGTATCCGTATTCGGTGACGTTGACTGGTATAACAAAGTCTTCTTAGAAGATACTGTCTTCAACGATGGTTCTAAATATAGAATTGAATTTGTAGCCCACGCATCTAAGACGATTTCAGGCTTCTTCGCAGTGAACCCTGTTGGCCAATGGAATCCTAAAGTAGCTACAATGTTTGAAGTAACAACCACTGCACAAACATTCAGCTATGAAACAGAAAACCTACAATCATTTGATGAAACCATGGAAATCTTATTCCAATTCGGTTCATTCAATGAAGGGGAAGCAACCATTTACATCGATTCAATTACAATCATTGAATTAGCATAACGTTTAAACATGTCATAGGGAAGTCAACATGACTTCCCTTCATGACAATTAAGGAGTCAATATGAAAAAAATCAGTCTTTTAATTATCCTAAGTTTAACCATTTTAATGACTGCTTGTGCTGCTAATAAAGAAACAACTGTTAAAGACCCATACACATTTACAAATGGGGATTTTGAGTTAGGTACTTTAGAGGGGTGGACAACCACTGGTCAAGCGTTTAGTCAAACAATGGTATCCTTTCAAAAACGTGATGCAAATAACCTTGAATATAGACAACAAGGTATGTACTTCTTCCATGGTGGGAAAGGGGATTTAGGAGAATTAACAGGCACGATGACCTCAAGTCCATTTGTGTTAAAAGGCAATGGCATCATCGGGTTTTTAGTTGGTGGAGGGATAGACCCAACACTTACCTATATTAGTTTCATCAATCAGAATGACGAAGAATTATTAAGGGTTGGTAATGAGAATTTTAACGATACCGATCAATTATTCCGTATGACGGTTGACTTAAGTGATTACTTAGGGGAAACGATTCGCGTTCGTATCACAGATTTAGATAGCTTTAACGATGGGTTTAACTACATCAACGTCGATGATTTTATCATCAACTTCCAAGGCCCATATGATGTGAGTCCTAGTATCATTAAAGCCAATGATTATATTGAAGCCAATGAAAATAAAATCAATGACCGTTATAGATTAACCTATCACGCGATGAGTCGTTATAATTGGGCAAATGACCCAAATGGTGTCATTTGGTATAACAATCAGTTCCACTTATTTTATCAACACAACCCATATGCTGCTAACTGGGGACCTATGCACTGGGGTCATCAAGTATCTAGTGATTTCATTAAATGGACGCACTTACCTGTTGCCTTAGCACCAGATAAAACATATGACAAAGATTTAGGCGCATTCTCAGGGACTGCGATTGAAAAAGACGGTAACCTCTATTTGATGTATACGGCCGTATCAGGCGGTTTACAACAACAAGCGATTGCTTATTCAACAGATGGTGGGATTACCTTCCAAAAGGATAGAAATAACCCTGTTATTAGCGTATTAGACTTACCAAGTAATGCCAATAGTTCTGACTTTAGAGACCCTAAAGTGTTTAAACATGACGATACCTATTACGTCATCATTGGTGGTAAAACCAATGGGGTTGGACAGCTGTTATTATATAGAAGTGATGACCTGACATACTTTGAATATGTTGGTGAACTCCTCAATAACAACAACCCAGATGGTAGTGGTTATTATAGAGTCACTGGTGGGATTTATGAATGTCCAGATTTCTTCATTGTAGACGGGCAAGAAATTTTGATTGCCTCACCAATGCGTATACCAAAAGAGGGCAATGACTATGAGAACTTACATTCAGTCGTTTATATGGATGGTTCACTAGACTATGAAACAGGCACATTCACACAAGATGGTTTTACTGAACTAGATGGTGGGTTTGATTTCTATGCTGCACAAGTCGCCAAACACCCAGATGGTAGAACGATCATGATTGCTTGGATGCAAATGTGGGATAGAACCATGCCAACGCAAGTAGATGGTTGGGCAGGCGCTTTCACATTACCAAGAGAGCTATCTTATATCAATGGTCACTTATACCAAAAACCGGTAAGAGAGATTGAAAATTATAGAGAAAATCATATTGAAGAGAGTAGCGTCGCACTAGCCAATGGGATTCAAACGAGTATCACTGGCGTTAGTGGCAATAAGGTAGAACTAGAAGTTGAAATTGATTTAGGTAATGCTGCTTCTATTAGCATCGATTTACTTAAAGGCACTGAAAACTACACCAGAATTACCTATGATAAACAGACGTCAAATCTCATCTTTGATAGAAGCCATTCTGGTAGAGATATTAGAGGGATGGAAACCAATCTAGCAACGAGAACGACAACCATTGAACCAATCAATAACAAAATCAAATTACGCATTTTCATCGATGTATCATCGGTTGAAATATTCATCAACGATGGCTATAAGACCATGACATCTGTTGTATTTCCAAATAGTGATGACCTAGGCATCACGTTCTTAGCAACAGGTGGCAATGCCGTCATCACACACTTAAACAAATATGACATCATTGTCAAGTAAGGAAGGCTTTATGAACCATACAAAAGAACAAGCAAACAACTATATCACAGCACAAAAGGCAATGGTAAATCCCAAACACAGACATCATTTTCACTTGATGCCTGAAGTCGGCTGGATGAACGATCCAAATGGTTTTATCTATTTCGAAGGGTATTATCATTTATTCTACCAATTCTATCCATATGAAGCGAAATGGGGCCCAATGCACTGGGGTCATGCAAGAACGAAAGATTTTGTTCGCTTTGAACACTTACCAGTAGCATTAGCACCAGATTTAGAACATGAAGATGGCATCTTCTCTGGTGGGGCAGCGGTATTTCAAGATAAACTAGTGCTAATGTATACCTCACACTATCATCAAGCCTATCAACTACAGGAACAAAGCTTAGCTCTTTCAACAGATGGTATCCATTTCGATAAAGTGGGTAATAAACCAGTGATTACCATCAATGACCTACCTGAAGGGTCATCCAAAACAGACTTTAGAGACCCTAATCCAGTTGAGATGGATGGTAAACACTTTGTTTTAATTGGTTCTTCTACTTTAGATAAACAAGGTCAAATCTTGGTCTATCA
>CAKMJY010000032.1 GCA_927433595.1 uncultured Acholeplasmatales bacterium
AAATATGTTCCCACAATGGACGAAATTTGCACACATAGACAAAAAAAGCCATCGGATACCTATGAAGGTCATCTGATGGCTGATTTTTATTAAGTTGGGTTAAATATAGAGTGCTGTCAAGTATGTGTCAAGTATATAACAAGTGCTATTTTAATGAAAGCAATGTAACGCTTTCAACTTGTGCTGTATAAGGGAACATGTCAAATGGTGTTATCGATTTGATATCGTATTTTGACACCAATAGATTTAAATCTTTTGCAAGTGTGCTTGGATTACAAGACACATAAATGATCTTCTTTGGTGCATGTTTTAACAAGAACTCACATAATCTTTCGCCTAGACCAGTTCTTGGTGGGTCAAATACGATCGCATCTGGTGTGATGTTTTTTTGTTTCAAGACCGTCATGACATCGCCTTTCAATAGGTCGATGTTTTTTTGATTGTTTTGAATGATGGTATCTTTCGCACTTTGTAAGGATGCTTCTACCGATTCAATGGCATAAACCCTTTTAACATGTGGGGCGATGTATTGTGCGATTGGTGCAATCCCACTATACCCATCGACAACGATATCTGTCTTTTTAAAATCACCAAGTTCAATGATTTTTTCATATAGTTGGTGTGCTTGTTTCGTATTAAGCTGGAAGAATGCATCTGGCTTTAATGAGAACACAACATCATTTAAGACTTCATTGATGGTTTCTTTACCAGCAACCAATTCTTGTTTTTTAGTAAAGAACTCACGTGATTTTAAATCATCGTTAATGACCGCGTATACGGATACGATTTCTCTGAACTTTTCAACCAAATATAACCCAAGTTTTTCAACTGCTTCATCCTGTTCTTTTAAGATAAATGTGACTTGTATCTCATTGGTTGCTAGTGCTTTTCTAATGATGATGAAACGCACTGTACCTGTTCTAGATGTATTGTTATAGGCAAGCATTTTACGTTTATCCATTTGATTTAAAATCAATGTGTAAAATTTATTGATATCTTGTTCTTGAATTGGACAGTCATTGATTTCAACCAAATGGTTTGAATTTGGTTTATACATACCGATGATGTTTTTTTCATGCTTATATTGTAACGGCAAGGACGCCTTATTACGGTAATGCGTTTTGTCTGGAGAGGCAACGGTGTTCTTGATTTGTTTTAAATCGAACGGTACCTTTAAATAACGCTTCAATGCTTGTATGATTAAATCCCTTTTAACATAAAGGGTTTCTTTGTATTCTAAGTGTTGCAGTTGACACCCACCACATTCGTGATAAACTGGACAAAATGGTTCAGCTCTTTTCGGATGTTTGGTTAGGATATTAATCAATTTTGCTTGATAATATGTGCCTTTATCTTCTAATATTTCCACATCAACGAGTTCTGTTGGTAAGGCAAAATCCACGAATACTGCTTTTTTCTCGTGATAGCCAATCCCTTCACCATTGATGCCTAATCTCTTAATTTCTATTTGTACGTTTGAACCTACTTTTAAACTATTTTCCATAATATCACCTATTGAGTATTATACCATTTATCATCAAAAAACGCACCCTATTCCGGTGCGTTTGCCTGATAAGATTTCAAAAATAGAATGGTCTCTGATAAGGATAAATCAAATGGTTTTAGTGTTTCAACCAAATATTGTTTCATTTTATGGTTGTTGTATCTGTGATTTTCTTGTATGACTTCAAGCATTTTTAATGAATACTGTTTAAAGTGTGGGATGAGTCTTTTCGCAATAAAGTTTGGCACATATAAGATGAATTTTCTTTGGTTGGTAATCCTAATGATCCGTTTATATAAATCTTGAATGGATAAATTTGATCCAGATAATATAAATTCGTCATTATATGATTTTAGGGCAGCTGCACATACTGCCTTAGAGACATCTGATGCATCGATAAAGTTATAGCCGCCTTTGACAGAAAATAATAGTCTTTTCCTTAAAACAGTTCTGATTTCACGGCTAATTGGTCCATTTTTATAATCGTTTGGGCCGATGATGGCAGACGGATATAAAATCATCCCAGATAATCCTGCTTTAATTAGACTTCTGACATAAAGGGTAGCTTCTAGTTTCGTACTGGCATAAAAGTCAGTTGGGTCATCCTCGATGAGTTCCACTGGTTCTTCGATTAAACCCTCTTTATTTTTCTTGATGACGTCAGTTGTGCTGATGTAAATGAGTCTTGCGCCAGTATAACGACATCTCTCGGCAACCATTTTCGTGGTTAACACATTGGATTCATATGATTTTTCTTTTTCTAGATTATGTAAGTCGATATAGCCTGCAGCGTGAATAACAATGTTACCACGTGATATTTCTGCTTTTAAGAATGCCTCATCCAATAGACTACCTACCCGCATCAGCGTATTACGCTCAAAAAAAGAAACGGTTTGACGTGTTAATAGTTTCACTTCATAACCTTCATCTAGTAAATACTTTGTGATGTGATGACCTAGATGGCCACTTGCCCCTGTAACAACAAACATTTAACCACATCCTTGTGTCTTTAGTTATATTTTACCATGTGCATATACTAATGATGGTAAAAATAAAAATCAGATGGGTTTCATCTGATTTTTGAATGTATTTTTTTTTAGTGAGATAATCTCATGGTGTCTCTAGCAATCATCACTTCTTCATCGGTTGGGATGATATAGACTTTTACCTTCGAATCCGCAGTAGAAATTAATCTTTCGCCTCTTAATTGGTTTAAAGCATGGTCTAGTTTAACGCCTAGTACACTTAAACGATCAATGATCATTTGACGTAATACTGGTGAGTTTTCACCGATACCAGCTGTAAAGCATATGGCATCTAGGCCGCCCATATAAATGTAGTATGAACCAATATAGTCAGCGATTTGTTTGGCTTGAATATCAAATGCCAATTTAGCTCTTTCGTTACCCTCAGAAATGGCTTTTTCGATGTCTCTTGCATCATTTGAAATGCCAGAAATACCTAGGTAACCAGACTTTTTGTTTAAGATATCTGTGATTTCTTGTGCTGTTAAGCCAAGTTTGTTGCCCATGAATGATGGAATCGCTGGGTCGATTGAACCAGAACGTGTGCCCATTGGGAACCCTTCAAGTGGTGTGAACCCCATTGAGGTTTCAACACAGTGACCATTTTTAACGGCAGATAATGATGCCCCGTTACCGATGTGACAAACAACGACTTTCGTTTCTGTTGTGCCCATTAAGGCGTTTGCTTTTTCAGAAACAAATTGATGACTTGTGCCGTGGAATCCATATTTACGGATACCAAAGTTCTTGTACCATTCATATGGCGTACCATATAAATAAGCATCTGGTGTCATGGTTTGGTGGAATGTTGTATCAAACACTGCGACTTGTGGCACATTTGGTAATACAGCTTTAAACGCTTTAATACCAGTTGCGTTTGCTGGGTTATGGAGTGGCGCCATTTCACCTAAATCGATGATTTTTTGTAAGACTTGTTCGTCAATTAAGACTGAATCTTTGAAGACTTCTCCGCCTTGAACGACTCTGTGTCCAACGCCTTCGATTTCGTTAATATCGGAAATGACCTTGTGTTCGATTAACCCTGCTAAGATTAAACTTACACCAACCCCGTGGTCTTTGATTTCTGTTTCCACTACGTGTTTTTCACCATTAAACTTGATGGTAAATAACGCTTTTTCAGACCCGATTCTTTCGACAATACCTGATGTGATTTGTGTTTCACTCGGCATATCTAGTAATTGAAACTTGATAGATGAGCTACCTGCATTGACAGCCATGATTTTCATAATTGATTTCTCCTTATATTCACTCTTATGATATTATAATTTAGACAATATTGCAAGTGAAATTACCATTATTATGAATGATTGTTCACTTTTACTACTGACCTAATTTTCTACATTAAATACACGTAAATCGCAATAAAATGCAATAAAGTGCCTAAAAACACGAAGATATGCCAGATGAAGTGACTATATCTGAAAACTTTTGATAATGCATAAAATATAACCCCAACCGTATAGGCAATCCCACCTGCTAAGATATAATAAAATGCCATATTTGAATAAGTATATAGCGGTCCAATCAACGTTAAGCCGCTCCAACCTAATAATAGATAAAGCATTAAATGTTGCAGTAAGAACTTGTTGATTTTTATCGCTTTAAAGACGATACCTAACGTGATTAAACTCCACTGTGCGATTAAGAAATACCAGCCGAGTGGTTTTTCCACAATCATGATGAATATCGGTGCGAATGTTCCACCAATTAAAACATAGATGGAGATATGGTCAAATCGTTTGAATAATCTTTTTACCGGTGTATCATTTTTAAATGCGTGATAAAGCGTACTCATCATGTATAAAAGAATGATGGAAACCCCAAAGATTAAACTACCAAATACATCATACCCATCGCTACTTTTCATTAACATGAGTACTAAAGCAACGATCCCAAATACTGCGCCTAAACCGTGGCTAATCGCATTTGCGATTTCTTCACCAAGACTTTGAAATTTGTTCAATTTCATCGATTATTTCCTCTACTCTCTTAAATTGCTTATCCGTGTCTTTGGTAGACACATGGATAAATAAGACGTTATCTGTTTTTTGTGAGGCTAAATAATAGCCCATATTACATAAGTATCTACCTGGATCATCCGATAAAACGGTATTGTCATCCAGTAGATGATCTAAATTAAGTTTGGTTTTAAATGTTTGTCCATGCTCAATGATTGGTTGTTGTTGGACTTGATGACCCAAGTTATCACTGATACGCATATTTAACTCGTTATAGGCATATTGTTCAAGTGACAAGAAGTCTCTATCCGCTTCACCAAGCATAATGACCATTTGATATTGATCGAGTGGCTTACTATATAAAACCTGTTGGATATCTTGAATCGATACCGGTAATAATAATTTGTCATACCTAGAAGGTAGACGGTCCAAAATACTTTTAGATGTATTGATGTCTCTACCACCAAATGGTTCAAAGGCTGTCACTAATATCATTTGAATTGATCCAAAAAGTCTTCGCCTTTTAGGGTGTCTGGTTCTTTATCAAATAACCCTTCAAAACCAGTTTGTCTTAAGACTTCAAATGACACCAATGCAACACAATTCGATAAATTCAAACTTCTAATTTTATCGGTTGTCGGGATTCGATAACACGTATCTAGGTGGGCCGCTAATATATGGCGGTCAACCCCTGTCGACTCTTTGCCGAATATCAAATAGATTGGTCCGTCAATTTTAGTATAATCAAAATCACTATAGGTCTTTTTGCCATATCGTGTTAAAAAGAAATACGTCCCTGGATTCTTAGATTCAAAGTCAGCATAGTTTTCATATAGTGTATAATTCAAATCTTTTATGTAATCCAGTGCACTTCTTTTTAAGTACTTTTCTTCTAATGAAAAACCAAGTGGTTTGATTAAGTGTAATTTGGCATTCATGCCCACACAAGTACGCATGATATTGCCCGTATTTTGTGGGATTTCTGGTTCAAATAAAACGATGTTTAAATCCATAAAATCATCCTTTCAATTTCTTTAATACCTTGATGGCTGTATCTTGATACCAAGGCATGGTGTATTTTTCAATTGATTGTTCAATTAGGTCATTGTATTTTGAATTATGACTTCTGCTTAATAACATCAGTGCATTGCGCATTAAGATGGTTTTACCCTTCCATAAATAGGCCATGTCTGCATATTTTTCTTTAAATGTTTTCTCTGAATCGTTAAAAAGATCGATAATCGATACCGCTTCTTTACCTGATAATAAGAACTCTTCATGGACAACTTTGCCTTTATTGACATTCTTAGGACAGACCATTTGACAGATGTCACAGCCAAATAAGGCGTAGTTCTTTTCGATTTCAACATCGGTTAACACGCGTTTGGTTTGATTGTAGTGGCTCATGCATTTAGACACATGATACCCACCTTCATATAACGCATTCGTTGGACATGCATCGATGCATATCTTGCAATCCCCACATGAATCATTGACCTCAAGGACAAATGGTTTTTCAATGTCGATATCTAGAAAGACCAAACCTAAAAACATATAAGAACCATAATCTTGGTTGATGATAAGTTGGTTTTTACCCATAAAACCTAAACCAGCTAAGGTTGCGGCCAAACGTTCATTGTGTGGGTGATTATCCACCCCTAAATCATATTGGATACCAAGTGGGTCTAACGCTTGTTTTATGCGGTTTTTTAAAACATCATGATAATCCCTGCCAAACGTATAAAAAGACGGTATTAAGTGTGTATCTGTGTGTTTGATGATGCGTTTAGGATAACTAAGCCCTACCACAGCCATGGTTTTAAAGGGGATAGAAAGAACTGGTTTATCTAACGCCCTTAATGCTTGTTGGTATTGTTCAGTTTTAATAAAGCCCACTATATCAAATTGTTGATCCAGTGCTGTTTTAAGCTGCTCTAACGTCATCAATACGCACCTTCCGCTCAAACTTAATTTTCTTAAATAGATAAGACCCCAATAAAAGAATGAGTAAGTTCGATATGACCATGGCATACCATATGCCAGCATAACCGACTGTGGTCATATATTTAAAGAATAACACAAGCGGTACTCTAAGTAACCACAAACGCGTGAAAGTCATCACGAAAGCGTACTTATTATTGCCTGATCCATTAAATGCCGATAAGTGTGTTTGGAATAATGCCATTAAAGGTTGTGTGCCTAATATCCATATCGAATACTCAACCGTCACCACAACAATGGCCTGATTTCTTGACCCAACCACAAATTCAGCAATTGGTTTGGCAAATGGAATAACCAATAATACCCCAACCACCATGATTGAAAATGACAGGTTTCTCGCAATTTTATACGATTTAATGGCGCGTTCTTTATTGTTATTGCCGATATTTTGACCAATAAATGCCGTCACGACTGCCCCTATCGCCATGACAGGGTTTAACAATAACGATGATATACGGTTCCCGGTTGCAAACCCAGAGGATACCACATCACCATAGCTTAAAATCATGGATTGAATCACTGCAAACCCAAGTGCACTGAATGCATGTGCCGCTGCCGATGGCATGGCAAATCTAGAAATCTCTTTTAGTATTGGTATATCGATACCCAAATCAGTCGCAGCTAACCGGTTGTGTTTGTTTGTAAAAAATAAGTTGTAAATGGCAAATGGGACAATCACGACTTGGCTAATTAAAGTGGATAAACCAGCACCAGCAATGCCCATGCCAAGATAGCCTATGAAATACCAAGTTAGAATCATATTAATGATAATCGCTGTCACAGATAAAATAACTGGTGATAGCGTATCGCCACTTGCTTGTCTAATCGCTTGGTATGCCAAGAACACATATACAAAAGTAAACTCTAAAGAACGGTACCTAAAGTAGGTCACTGAGAATGTATAGGTATCGCCTTTAGCCCCCATCATGGTTGAAATGATTGGTGCCCCAAAGAATAATAAGATATTGACGGCTAACCCCATGATGGCGGCATAAGTCACTAACTTCCCACCATAACTTTTCGCTAACTCATCTTTACCCGAACCTAAGTACTGACTCATGATCCCAACACCAGCAATCCCTAGCCCAATCCCCAGTGCCATGAATATATTATAAATTGGCCAGTGGATATTGACTGCTGCAAGCGTTGAGGCTACCACTTCTTCTGATGCATCCATTCTTGCTAAAAAATAGGAATCTACGATGTCATGTAAACTCTTTAAAATATTGCTCATAAAAAGAGGTAAAGCCATGATGACTAAACTCTTTAAAATGTTTTTATCTTCTAATATTCTATATTTTCTACTTAAATGCACGTCTTTATTCATTGTAGCCCTCATAATAACATAACCATTATACATAATTACGGCAAGTCTTTCAATCATATATATTTATATATGGGCAATTTCACTTAAGTATTTAATTGTAGTTTATTTTTAATAATTATTTCATATATTTTGTCTAGTATGATAGACATAACTAGGTTTGATTTTCTTTTTGTTGAATTACCTTCTTAAATCGGTTTTTATGCGTTATAATGGGTGTAGGTGGTGGCTATTATGACATTAATTGACAATTATATTGAAAAACTATTGACCCAATCAACGCCGGAAAAACCGTTATGGAATATTGAAGCAATCCATCAAGGGAAAGCCCCTGCATGGAACTATGTAGATGGGTGTATGATGACCTCGTTGTTATCGCTATACCGTCAGACAAAGGATGAAAAATATTACCGATTTGTTGAGTCATTCATAGATTATTATGTATTAGAGGATGGGACACTAAGAGGGTATGAACAAAGCACTTATAACCTTGATGACATTTGTGAATCTCGTGTGCTATTTGATCTTTATGATCGAACCAAACAAGAAAAATATAACAAAGCGATTGAATTAACCTATCGCCATATTTTAAGACAACCGAGAACCAAAGAAGGTAGCTTCTGGCATAAATTGATTTACCCGCATCAAGTGTGGTTAGATGGCCTTTTCATGGCACAACCTTTTTATACCCGATATGAAACCCTAAGAAACCAACAAAAAAACTATGATGACATCCTAAACCACTTTAAAGTGGTCAGAAAACACATGTATTCTGAGCAAGACCAACTTTATTATCATGGTTATGATGCCTCTAAAACCGCATTTTGGGCAGATAAAAAAACAGGCTTATCAAAAAACTTTTGGTTGCGTGCAACTGGTTGGTATGTGGTTTCTATCGTGGATGTGATTGATTACCTCGATAATAGTTATCCTGCAAGAAAAGACTTCTTCTATCCATTATTAAAAGAAGCCATTGATGGCTTATTGACGTATCAAGATAAAAAATCAAATCTATTTTATCAAGTGATTAATCAACCGAATGAACCAAAGAACTATTTAGAATCATCCGGGTCAGCTTTAATTGCCTATGCCATATTAAAAGGTGTAAGGTTAGGTGCGCTAGATCTTTCTTACCAAGCCATTGGACAAGCCATTTTTAATGGTATCGTTGATATGTATATTAGTGACAACGATGGTGATTTAAACATGAAAGGCATTTGTTTGGTTTCTGGTTTAGGGCCTGACCATAACTTAAGAAGAGATGGATCGGTTGCTTATTATTTATCTGAACCAATTGTTGAAAATGACGCAAAAGGTGTTGGACCATTCATCATGGCTTATACCGAAATGAAAATGATTTAATCATTTAAAAAGCACAGATGGTCAATTATGACATCTGTGCTTTTTCGTTTATATCACTTTTTTTTCTTGTTTGATTAATCGATACCACATGACAACTTGTTCAATTAAGACAATGATCCAAACCACGCTCATAATGCCTTTAACAGCTAGACCTAGTGTATTGGCAAAATCGATGTCTAGTGCTTGGTTAAATAAATCGGTAAAGCCTGTATTAAATAAGTTTGGTTGTAATAACAAAATGGTTACTATCGTTAGGCTTGTCAATTCTAAGATGCTATAGGCAACCCCCAGTTTTAACGTGTAGCCACCTTCTTTGAACTTGATGATTCTAATGATATTAGATAACACCATATCAATGATCACAATCGGGACAAACACATTAACCACACGTTGTTGGATGATTTGACCTGTATATTCATAGGTATTAGCATCTAGTACAAATGTGAATTCGCCATAATTAGCTAGTAGTAAGAACACGAATATTGAGCCAAACACGATTGAGAAAATCATTTCAACGATGATTTCAACACGCAAATTCTTTCTAGATTCTACTTTAGGTACCTTTGGTAAACTGTCAAGCTTAAACTCTGGTTTATGTTTCTTTTGATAAGCTTCCATCCCCACAAAGATTAAAGTGGTAATCCCAAAGCCTGTGAATAAGGATTGTATGAGTGACCCAAAGAACACTTCTAAGATCGATTCAAATACAGATCCAGTCGAGAAGAATGCCCCAACCACCCCACCAATCACTGTGATGGATGCGAATACGATTAAAACGATGGTTAATACTCTCTTATAGTCGTCGAACATCTCAGGTGATATTAAGTATTGAGGTTCTTTGTAGTTGACTGCTAATTTTGCAGGTGATCCAAGTGATAATAAAACACTTTTCACATTATCCTCACTATGGTCGCCGTTTAACATATCTTCAATGTTCATACGTAATTCTTTTTCAATTTCATTTCTTTGATTCTCTTTTAGTCTTCTTTTCACATCATAAATGTAACGTTCAATTAAATCGTTCATAGTGCCTCCTATAGCCATAATGCTAAGTCTTTTGACATTTTTTTATACACTGCCATTAATTCATCTAACATCTCTTCACCCAATTGGGAAAGACTATAGTATTTTCTAGGTCTCGCTTCCACTAAATCCCAACTAGATTCTAACAAGCCTTGTGTTTCAAGTCTTCTTAGCATCGGGTATAGTGTGCCTGCCTCAATGTTCATGTTCTTAAGCGCCAGTGCTTCTAGCAAGGAGTAGCCATATTGTTTATCCTTTAAAAGGGACAATACTGCAAGCGTTTGAACACCTCTTTTTAATTCTGTCTCTAAATTCAGTCTTAAGGTTTCTTTATCCATTGTGTCACCTCACACTAATATAATACTGTATGACGTACACTATTGTCAACAACAAAATATAAAAAAATAACCACCCATAGGGTGATTACTTGTTTAGATTAGTTTTTAGAATATTGTTCAATTAAATCATGCTTGATTTGCCATAACTTTTCAGACAAGTCAACATAGAATGGGTGTGGATTTGTAAAACGTTTGACCTCATCCCATAATCTAGACATTTCTAGTTTGTGGTGACTTCTAATATCATCTAGGGATGGTTTCTTATAAACCAATTTACCTTCGATAAAGATTGGTTCAAGTAACGGCATCGCAATATAGTTTTCGATCACTTTACGTTTCCATGGGAAGTTAGGGTCAAAGATGATGTATGGCTTGGTATCATCAATGACTTCGTCTTTTAAAGTAACCAAATCTGCAATCGCACGATTTGTATTTCGATCATATAAACGATAAAGCATCTTTTCACCAGGATTCGTTGTTTTAACGACATTATCTGATAACTTCATTTTAGGCAATAAAACGCCGTTATGTTTTAAAGCTGCTAACTTATATACCCCACCAAATACGGAATCACTTTTTGAGGTAATCAAGCGTTCACCTACGCCAAAAGCATCGATGGCTGCGCCTTGTTGAAGTAAGTTTGTGATCAAGTATTCATCGAGTGAATTAGAGACTGTAATCTTAGTTTCAGTTAACCCAGCTTGATCTAGCATTTCTCTAGCTTTAATCGATAGATAAGCTAAGTCGCCACTATCAATACGAATGCCTTTTAGCTTTAAACCTTTTGGCTTTAAATAATCTTCATATACTTTAATGGCATTTGGTACGCCAGAGTTTAAGGTTGAATACGTATCTACCAATAACACCGTATCATTTGGATAGGTTTGAGCATAGGATAAAAATGCTTCATACTCAGAATCAAAGCTTTGGACATAGCTATGAGCCATCGTGCCAATCGCTGGGATTCTAAAATCACGGTCTGTGATGGTATTTGAACTCCCCACAGCACCTGCAATATAGGCCGCTCTAGCCCCAAAGGTAGCTGCATCATAACCTTGGGCACGTCTCGAACCAAATTCTAATACGGCTTTGCCTTTAGCAGCAGATACAATTCTGGATGTTTTGGTCGCAATCAAACTTTGGTGATTGATCGTTAACAATAACATCGTTTCAATGAGTTGACACTCAATGATAGGTCCTCTAACGGTTAATACTGGTTCATTTGGAAATATAGGTGTGCCTTCTTTGATGGCATAAATACTAGATGAGAATTTTAAGTCTCTTAAATAAGATAAAAAGCCTTCATCAAAGAGTTTTCTTGTTCTTAAATAAGCGATGTCTTTGTCCGTAAAGGATAACTCCTCTATATACTGAATGGCTTGTTCTAACCCAGCCATAACGGCATAACCACCATCATCCGGTACAGATCTAAAGAATAAATCAAAAACGGCTTCTTCGTTTTTATTATGAACATAATAGCTGTTTGCCATGGTCAGTTCATAAAAGTCTATTAACATGGATAAATTTCGCATAATAACCTCCACTATTCTCGTCTATTATATCAAAAAACACTTTAACCTTGTTAGGTAAAAGTGTTTTTTTTGTCATTTTTTGGCTCTTTCACAATGTTCTCCAACACAAAATTCGGTTTTTGAAACCTTTTTAGGTCGAGACTCGTAATAAAGTTCTTCTAGCATTTCATAAAAGGCAAGCATTGGTTGTGCACCAGCCATGCCATATTTTTGATTTGCGACGAAAAACGGAACCCCTCTGACACCAATTAGACTTGCCTGATCGATGTCTTGTTTGATTAAATCTAGATTATCATTTGATAAATAAGCTTGTTCGATTCGTCTTTGATCAAGCCCATATTTTAGGCCATAATTCAAGAGTACTTCGAGTAAACTGATGTCTTCGCCTTTAGAAAAATAGGCTTCATAAATAGCCCCAATAAAAGCAGATTGGTCATCCGAGTTATCGAATAATTTCATCATTTTATGTGCTTGAATGGTCGAGGCTGGAATTTGTTTTTCGAAGTCATATAAAAGCCCATCTTCAAATGCCATTTGCGCAACACTTTGATGTAGATTAATTGCTTCTTCTACTGAAATATCTTTATGTTTTGCCAAGAACTCGTGGCTGTTAAGATTTTCTTCATTTGTGAAATACGGTTGTAACAAATATGATTTATAGGTAATTGTAACGTCTTTTCTGTATTTAAACTTTTTCAGTGCTTGTTCAAAGCGCACTTTGCCTAAATAACAAAATGGACATGTAAAGTCTAACCAAATGTCGATATGCATATTATGACCTCCCATCACTATTATAGACAATTAGTGTGAAAACCACAAAGGATTTACCCTAGATTACAATTAATGTATAATGATTAGTAGAGGAACAGGTCATGGATAAATTTTTACGCTTCATTACGAACAGAATCACGATTGTTGGCATATTGATTCTCTTACAACTTTTTGTGTTTGGATTCTTAATTTTATCTGCATCCCAATACGCTAAATCTATCCTTTACACCCTTGAAATACTCAGTTTTGTGGTTGTATTTTTTGTGTTAGTGTCAAACGAACAGTTAATATATAAAATCGCATGGATTATCCCAATACTGATTGCCCCGATTTTTGGTGGGTTCTTCTTTATTCTATTTAAACAACATAAATTATCCAATAAGACGTATAAACGGTTTAACGATTTAAACTCTAAAAGACAAACGGCCTTAGCGCCATTTATGGGTGAAGTCCCAATTGATGATCCCTTTATACAAAAACAAATCAAACACTTGAATGCCGATCATTGGCCAGTATTCACACATACTAAAGTGACTTTTATCCCATCTGGTGAAGTTAAACTAATACGATTACTAGAAACACTAGAACGCGCACAGTCATTCATATTCATTGAGTACTTCATCATCAATTTGGGTCAAGTATGGGACCAAGTATTTGAAATACTACAAAGAAAAGTTAAGGATGGCGTCAAGGTCATTGTGATGTATGATGATTTTGGTTCATCCCCTAATTTGCCAAACCATTTTGATAAAGACTTACGCAAAGCAGGTATTGAAGTGGTGCAGTTTAATCCAATGAAACCTAGAATTAACTTATCGATGAACTACCGTGACCATAGAAAAATGGTCATTGTGGATGGGAAAATCGGTATTACAGGTGGTATGAATTTAGCCGATGAATATATGAATCTCATCAAACGATTTGGTCATTGGCAGGATGCTTCTATCATGTTAGAAGGTAGAGCTGTCTATGCACTCACACAAACGTTCTTACAAACATACCGGTATTATGCGAAACATGATCACGACATCCATTATGATCAAACCTATGATATGCCATCAGATGGCTACATCATTCCGTTCTCGGATTCACCGTTGGATAAGAACCTCGTGACCAAGCATGCCTATATGCAAATGATCCAATATGCAAAAAAAAGAATCATCATCACAACGCCTTATTTTATCATTGACCAAGAACTACAAACTGCCTTGATACTTGCTGCTACTTCAGGTATTAGAATCGATATCATCATCCCTGGTATTCCGGATAAAAAATATGTAGCGATTGTCTCTGAGCATTACTATCAATTACTACTATCGGTCCCTAATGTCTATATCCATAAATATACCAAAGGCTTCATCCATTCTAAAATCCTTTATGTGGACGATGAAGTCGCGACAGTAGGTACCACTAATTTTGATTTTAGAAGCTTGTATCTGCATTTTGAAAATACCGTATGGCTTTATCAAAGCAGTGCACTTAAAGATATCTACCAATATTTAGAAGAATCGATGAAGTCGTCAGTGTTGGTCTCACTTTCTGATTTAAAGAAACGGAACATCTTATTTAGATTATACCAACAAGCTTTAGTCGGATTCTCACATTTACTATAAAAAGATGCCCGCATTTGCGAGCATCTTTTTAAATGTATCGTTTGAATGTATCATATATAATGGCTTGACCTCGTTCATTTAGATGCATGCCATCTTTGCAGTATATCTCTTTGACATTACTGACAGCCTCAATCGTTTCCCTTAAAGGGATATAGGTTAATGCATATTGTTTGGCAACACGTTCAATCACTTCGTTATACGATCTTTGGTGATAATAGATCATTTTTGTATCACCAAGAAAGGACATGATGTTCTCTTTTTGACGATTTTTACTGATAAAGTTAAAGAATAGTTGATCATCTAATGGGGGAATACTGACCAAAATCGGTTTAATTTGGTGACTTAGTATGAACTGAACCAAGGATTCTAGACTATCTCTAAACTCA
The DNA here is from genome assembly GCA_927433595.1 of uncultured Acholeplasmatales bacterium. GTDB lineage: Bacteria > Bacillota_I > Bacilli_A > Acholeplasmatales > UBA5453 > Paracholeplasma. The sequence continues at coordinate 14,859 of CAKMJY010000032.1, forward strand.
TCAATTGGGGTTTTGGTTTGGTGAATGGTGTTTGGATTATTACTCACATCATCCCAATTGTAGTCACAATCATTCCCGCCAACTTCAATGATGATTTCATCCATATCGAGACTACTATTTTCAATTATTTTACGCGCTTTTGCGATGGTTAAGCCAAACTTGGCATCATTTTTTATATCAAATCCAGCATCAATTAACATCGATATACCATTTTCTTTTAATAATACATGTCTTGAAATGGTCTCATCGTATATGACACCTTTTAATAGGCTATCGCCAACTACTTGAATCTTTTTCATTTTATACACCCTTTCCGTTATTATTACATCTAGTTTTCAATACTAGTATATAACATTAATGATACTAAATCAAGTCATATAAAAATGATTATCTTTTTTTCGCTAACATGTTATAATTAATATGGTGATAATATGAATGAAATCAAAGTGTTAATTGAGTTACTCGAAACATTTAAAACCCCACAATACAAGGAATTACCTGATATTGATTTATATATGGATCAGGTACTAACATATATTAAAAAGCACTTACCGCCTGTTAAAGAACAGGATAAAGACATTTTAACGGGGTCAATGATTAACAATTATGTCAAAGACGATGTCATTAAAAATCCAAAAGACAAGAAATACGACAAAGAAGCCATCGCATCTTTAATTATGGTTGCGAACTTAAAACGTGTCTTACCAATATCTGATATCAAGCAAATCATTTCTGGCAATCACGTGGAAGGTCTTTACCAAATCTATCAAGCACAGTTAAACAACGTCATCAAAGACATGGTAAAAAAAGACGCTTGGTCTGCAGAAAATGAAAGTGACTTAACACAAATCGCGCTCGCACTTGCAGTCGATGCAGCGATGAAGTCTTATTTAGCACATATGATTTTATCTGAAAATCAAAAAACACCCCTTAAAGAGAAAAAGAAAAAGGAACCGAAAGAACCCAAGGAAAAATAACGAAACCATAATAAAAACGTTCATCACTGAACGTTTTTTTTGTATTTTTCAAGCACACTACCAATGGTATAAACACGGTGTTCATTTTGTTGTCTTTTAAACCAACTCAATAACTTCTTCACTTTTGGGTTATTGTCTGCTTTCGTCATCAGTTCGTTTAAGTCACTGTTACGATAAGGATGGTCATAATCCTTAAGTGTTTTTAAGTATTTGATCAAAGATTCATCGTTTTTGATGAAGCGGTAAAATGCTTGTAATAATTCAGGTAAAGGCAATTCAACCAATTTTGGTTCTAATCCTTCAATGACAGAAGTCATTTGATACACCTTTAATGCCTGGTCTTCTTTCATGTATTTGATGAAGTCGACTTTATCTTGATCGGTTTCTTTCCAATTATCCAGCATTTCAAGTAAATTGATACGCCACATCAATCTATTATGTGAATCCTTTGGTAAGTCATTACTCGATTGATAATCATCTTTTATGTTTTGAAGCAGTGTGTAATCAAATGTATCTAGTTTAATTTGTTCTAGAAACTGTAGTGCCAATCCACTTAATTCTGGTTTGATACGTTCTTTTGATAAATACGCATGGACTTCTTGAATGATTTGAAACGCTTCTTTTTCATAATCTTCAATCAGTTCAAGTGTATTGATTTTACGGAATAAGGTTTCATGGTGCTTTCTCTTAAATAAATGCGTTTCATAGACAATTTCATCCATGGTGGTTTTCTCTAGTGCTAAAAGTGAAAAGCCTACCCCACCACTTTGATACGTTCTATGTGTTGGATGACCAACAATATCGTTTCTAATGTATTTGAGCTCATGTAGATTCTTATTCATATTGACGTTGATGGCATACTTGTGATTCATCGTGGTTTTAGTCATGTCATACAGTGCGTCAATTGACACGAATAAGCTCTGTAGTAACCCAAAAATATGGATTAGTACCGATGCTTGGTCTTTCCCGTTTTTCTCCACTAAGAACGATTGATTAATGGCCATGGATTGTTTTAAAGCTTGGATGGATGCGGCCAACTTGTAATAATCTTGCGTGTAATCTTTAAAATTGGCTAATGCTTCAATTTGGTCTAGCATCTTTTGTGTCATGACTTCACACCTCCAACCATTTGTGTTAATTTTTGTTCATCCATGGTTTTCTTTCTATCTAAGTGATAAATCGCTTGATAGGTTTTTAATTTCTTAATGTGTTCTTCATCTAGTTGTTCAAAGACTAGACCAATCCCATGGTTGGTCGCATAATCTTTTTGCATCAACAAGTAATCCATGACTTTGAGTTGATCAAAGTTGTATTTGTCTTTGATGTGGATAAAGTGCACATCTTTGACCATATATTCAAACGATTCAACGCTGATATGAATCCCCAAATCAAACAGTTCTTTCAACTTCAAGAAGTCTACATCTTGAAGGTCTTTAGACTTGATCATGATTGAACAGATACTATAAGGTAAATCGTATTGCTTAAATAAGCCAATGATGTAGGCATTGATGTCTTTTAATTTGATGGTCTCTTCATCGATTTCAATGGTGAGTCTGACATACTTTGAGGTTTGTTTTTCAAGCTGACTTAAGTACTTAAATGCTGCTTTCAACATATATTTATCAAAGCGTGTCGTCATCATTCTTTTTTGTGCGATTAACGCATAATAAGCGCTATCAACCGAAAGTAAAGGCAAATATGGGCTAACCAAATAAGAGAATACTTTATTGGTCGATAAGTGAATGATTGGTGAGAACTGAACATGAAGCGTTTCATTGGTAATGGCTTGGTCCATTAGTTCAATCAACGACACTTCAAATTGTTCTTCTTTGTAGTCTTGAAAGTCAAAATAGGCATGGATGTTTTTATGTTTTTTTCGACTGGCTTTCTCAAGTGCGAGTGATAAGTAACTATAAAACTTATCGAGTTTCGTTTCTGTGGTATTGATTGGAAATCTGATGACCCCCATACTGACTTGATAATGCTGATTTGGCATAGGTGTACTTGAATCCATTAAATCAGTTTCATACATTTTAATGGCTTTTTCAATGGCTCTGATGTCATTCGCCTTGAGGATGCCCATGATTCTGTTGACATCAAACAAGTAAATTTCATCGAAATAAGCGCTTGAAAACTGTGTGAACGCATCAAAATACGCGTCGACTACTGGCATACCGTAAAGTGATTTTAAATGCGACAAATCCTTTAATTCAATCAAACAAAAAGTGGTTTTGTCGTTAAAATACTCAATCACGTCTTGTTCAAATGCAAATTGATTTTTTAAACCATACCTCATGTCTTTGGTTGCCATGGATAGTAGGGTTTCTTCTGATTTTGCTTGGTCTGTCATATCTTTAAATGCACTTAAAATAATGGTTTGGTTATCCAGTTTAAATGGTAAAGCAGTCTCTTCTATGAGTCTGTTATGATAATTGTATTGAATGGTTTGTTTTTGATCTAGTTTTTGAATAAACTGTTTGTACTTGATTTGATCGTCTCCAGCTAAATCTGCAATAAACTGATTGAGTGGCGTGTGTTTAGGATAATCAAATAAAGCGAGTGCAGCTTTGTTAAAGCGCATTAAATCAGATTCGACAATGCGATATGCCATTAAATCCGATTGATAAATCGATTGGTATAGTTTTTTACTGTGATCGAGTGATGCTTTTTCATCGTCTTTGGTCAGAATACTAAAAAGTAGAATGGAAAGCAGTCTGAAAAAATCATCGTAAAACATTGGTTCTAATGTGTGTGTTTGATAATACGTGATAACACCCAAACTGGATGGGTATATGTATACTTTTTTGATATCAGACGCTTGATAGGAATTACCAGTTAATATGTCTGTATCCCAACGAATTAAATCGGTATCTTCAATGATCGATTCTTGGCGATCAAACGCGACATGCAGTGCACTTTTCAAGAAGTGTTCTTTCGTGAATGGTTTATCATATAGTCGTTCTTTTTTATAATGATAAATGGTATGCGGTGCAGTATAAATCACGACAGATTGAAATTGCGATAATTTTTCTGCTTCAATCAGTAAAACACGGAGTTTTTCTCGCAGGTTTAATTGATTAGAAAGACCCAAAGAAATTTTTAGTAAGTTGGCAATCTTTTCAAATTCAATCGATTGTTTGACTTTGTTGACTTCTACAATTTTTTCCTTAATTTCGATTTTTGGGTAAGCAACAGGCGTTTTCTCAATTTCTACTTTTTCAGTTACAACTTTGATTGGTTTAGACACCTTTTTAAGGGCTTTGAACCGTTTTTGATACGTATCTAATGAGACTTTATCGGATAATTGCTCATAAAGTGAGATGATCAGTGGATATAGTTTGGATAATGTATCGGTATCTAAATCATTAAAGCGGTATTCGTGCTCAACTTCGAATACAGATGCTTGACGCAATTTTTCTAAGCCAATTAAAGCGCTTAAATGATAGTAATCATAAACGGCATCTGTTTTGCCCAATAACCGTGATTCTAGTGCTTGATAATCTTTTTGTTCAATCAAGATGTCCATTTCCATGAGTTCAAGCTGTTGAAGGGTTTTTGGGTCCAGTTTTTTCAACTTCAATTGGTAAATGGTCTTTAATGCCAAATCTTGTTCATGATTATTGATATATTGATTCAGCTTTTCAAACATAAAAATGGACTTTACATTTTCCGGTAAGACTTCTTCCAATGCCTGGTCCATAACCGTTTGATAGTCTTCGTTCTTCGCTTTTTTTAACTCGATTAAATCTAAGTAGTATTGGTATCGTTTTAATATCGGTAATGTGTTTTTTCTTTTTTCAATTAAGGCTTCCGCCTCATCGTATGAGGCTAAAGCGATATAAATTTTGATCATTTGATCTAGCGCATGCTCATATCTTGGGTCATCCATTTTATGTTTTAGATTGGCCATAATATGCATATAAAAATGCATGCTTGCCTCATATGATGCTAACTCAAATAAGATATCCGCATAAAAAGACTCAGCTGTGAGTCTATCATGTTCGCTTAATTCAGTGGTTAAAAATGCTTCCACTGCCTCAATGCTGGATTCTGTTTTTTCTAGCTTCAATAAGGCATCTAACGTCATATTACACCTCTTGATACATTTGATATAAAGCAGTCGCTTTCTCTAAGTACTTTTTCGCAACCACATCGAATGGAATATGGAGTTTTTCTGATAATCCAATCTCATGTTTATAGGTTGCGACTTGGTGCCATTGTAATGTTTGGAAAAAACGATAGAAAATGAGTTTCTTCAGTTCACTTGAGGTCGCTTTATGTCCAACATAAACATCGAGTAATGCCAATGCATCATCGAAGTCGATATTACCAAAACATGCAATATCATAAAATGGGTCATTATTACCAGTAAACTCAAAATCAACCACCAATGCTTTATCACCTGTGATGATAAAATTAGATGGTTGTGCATCACCATGACATAATACAAGTAGGTCATGTTTATACGTTTCATACAAATCTAGCCACTTTGTTTTAAGTTCATAGTAAAGTGGGTCCTGATGGTGATTCAATGCTTCATACTTAGTTAATCTTTCTACTGGGTTATAATCATTATCCGCCTTTAATCCCGACTGATGAATGACTTTTAACGCATCGCTGACTGCTTTAAGGTGGGCTTTTCGATCTAACGTGGACAAGACAGTACCTAAAACGTATTCGGCGATTTTTATGCCTGATTCCAAATCCAAGTGGATGGTGTGATTTGTGATACCTAGTGGTTCCACCAATCGGATATTGTTGAGTTCAATTTGTCTATCTACAAAATGGAACGCATTCTCACCTGGTTGTCTAAATGTGTATAATTTATCATCTGCTTTAATGATATAAGTGTAATTACTCATACCACCTAGCAGTCTTTGGACAATCGTAACTTCTTTATTTAAAATCGCTTGTGCATCTTTTATGATTTGTTTTTCCATATGTATTATAAACCTTCTATTAATGTAATTTTACCGTCTTCATATAGCGCATATTGCGGTCTAATATTGGATACTGCGCCTGGATTAAGATAAGTAATCCCGTCAATCTTGATGAGTTTAGGCTCATGTGTATGGCCATAAACCACATAATCCACCTGTAGTGTATTGGCATACGATACGAGCTTTTCTAAGCCATACTTCACATTTTGAACGTGACCATGGACAATTAACCATTTTTTATCGTCGATTGTGACGATTTGTTGTAAAGGCAGTTCAAGGAAATGGTCTGTGTTACCTTTAACTGCAGTCAGCTTTAAGCTTTCTAGTTCTTTTTGGGTTAAGAGTAAATCCCCTGCATCTATATGTAAGTCTTTGTCTTTATGGAGTGATGCAATCTTTTCGAGTACTGAATATCTACCATGTGTGTCTGATGTGACTAAGACTTTCATTTGAGTGCCTCCTTCAGTGACGCTAGTGCTAATGCTCTATGTGACATGCGATTCTTGAGTGTTGGTTCAATTTCAGCCATGGTTTTTTCTAAGGATGGGATATAGAATATTGGGTCATAACCAAAACCGTTATTACCTTTTCGTTCATGTGTGATTTCACCATGGACTTCCCCTTTAAATGTTTGATAGGTATCTGTTTTTGGGTCATAAAGCACAACCACTGAAATAAAGTATGCATTGCGATAAGAGATACCGGATAGTTCATCCAGTAATAAATCGATATTGCCTTGATCACCTAATCCAGAATACCTTGCGGAAAATATCCCTGGTGCACCATTTAATGCCGCAACACATAAACCCGAATCATCGGCAATGGTTAACATTTGGTGTTTCTTGGCAAAGTAACTTGCCTTAAGTAAGGCATTTTCAAAAAAAGTGTCGCCTGTTTCTGATACATCATCTGTATCATTGAGGTCTTTTAAACTGATGACTTCAAACTGTCCATCCAAAATAGCATGAATCTCTTTTTTCTTGAATTCGTTTTGAGTAGCTACCAATAATCGCATAACAATGCTCCTTTTCTTTGTATTATATCACATTAGACCAACAAAAAAATCAGTTAAAAACTGATTTAATGTAGGATACTCTGAAATTTTGAAATTCTGTCATGTTTACCTAAGACAATGACTATGTCTCTACTTCTTAATTCACTATCTGCTTTTGGCAAGATAACATTTTTGCCTCGTTTAACGAGCAATATGTTGACGTCAAAACGATTACGAATATCCAAATCGACAACTTTAACGGTCTTAAAAGAATCGCCAATCATGATTTCATAGACGCCATAATCGTCAGTAATGTTATAGTAATCTAAGACATTATCCGACAATAATCTTCTTGCAAGACGTCTGCCTGCTGATTTTTCAGATGACACAACCTCAGTTGCACCTACTTTTTCAGCGACTTTTGCATGATAATCGTTGTCCACTTTGACGGTAATTTTTGGGACCTTCATGTCTGATAGAATCATAGTCGTCAGGATACTATTTTCAACGTTCCCTGGTATTGATACAATGACGTGGTCAGCATGTTGAGCACCAATTTCTTTTAAGACATTGATGTCGGTTGAATCACCAATCACAGCATTTTCAATAAATGGTGTTACGCGGTTAATGGCTTCTTCTTTTTTATCTAGGGCGACGACATCCGCACCCAATGTAGTTAATTCTTCGCATAATGCGACACCAAACGTGTCGAGACCTATGACTAAATAGGTTTTTTTCATGTTATCACATCCGATAACATATTATCACAAAATCGCACATTTATCAAAATAAATTAACGATTATGTAGTATAATTAGGTTGATTAAGTAACATTTGAAAGGAAATATACCAATGGAATTAGATAAAAACAGTGAAATCATCGATTTCGATGCATTATTCGAAGAAAAGAAACCAGGATTAAAACCTGAATCAAAGCCTGAGTCAAACTTAAAAATATCTAAATTGAGGTCTTTTTCACTCATTGGTATTTACTTTTTGATCACGATTGTTGTGGCTACCCTCATACAAGTCAGTATGATTTTAACCGAAACTGGGACAAGAGATATCACAGCTAGCGAGTCGATGGTTGAGCAAGTGAGTTTATCTACTTATGGGCTTGGTTATCTCGATGAAATTACTTTCTTGCAGTACCATGACGATTACCCTAATGTCGTCATCTTAACAAAATCAAACGGTTATGTATTTATCGCTAATAGCGAAAACCCACATATCAATCAAGTTTATACCATCCAAGATATCATTAACTTCTATCAATCGGACCGCCCACTATGGAAAGATACCATTGTACTAGATCCAGTGGTTAAATTATTCATGTTTGAAGACCATCAATCATTTGTGGATAAGTTTGGCATTGAGCTTAGTGATCAAGTAGACTATACCATCCCTCAAGCGTATGTTAACTTTACGAGCAATACAACTTCTGTTTTAAACTTTGTTATCTATCTATTATTAGCCGCAGCACTCATTCCGGTTGCATTTAAAATGTACCACTTTGAGTTTGGTCTTTATTTCCCAAGAAAGACTTGGATAAAAGATGTGGTCTTGGGTTATGGGATGATGTTTGTCGCATCAGCGATCGCAACCGTAGTTGTACAATTGATTAGCATCATATTCAACTATATGCCTGGTGAAGCGGTGAACCAACAAGCCATCAGTGCATCCTTGTTGTCTGAATATGGCTTCTTAATCATCATCGTCACCATTGTATTTGCACCACTATTAGAAGAACTTATCTTTAGAAAAGCATTCTTCTCATTGTTTAAGAAAGAGTATTTCGCTTTAGTTTTCTCATCCTTAATATTCGGTTTAATCCATGTCGTCGGTGAAACTTCTGTTTTAGGATTCCTAACCAATTGGATTACATATAGTGCAAGTGGATTCGCACTGGGGTATATCTATATAAAAAACAACCACAACATTTGGTCCAGCATATTAATTCATGCGGTTTACAATGCAGTGGCTGTGGTTCTTATGCTTTTTGTACTATAGAAGCGATAACGGCTAACTTTTCTTTATTGGCATAATCTAAGGCATATAAGCCGTATTCGTCTTTAAGGTCTTTCGTTTGTTTTAAAACTAAATCTCTCACCAAATCATCATCCTCTTGGAGTACAGCGTACCTAAGGGGATTTTTTTTGATGTGTTGTTTATATAAAGAACTCGTTTGAAAAGTCTCAATGAGTTCTGCCATATGAAAGTGTTCTTGTTTTAATGCGTAAGTGATTGGGGTTTCGTCAAATTTATTTTTTATATCTGAATAAGCCCCGTGTAATAACAATTGATTTAAGATATCTATATTGCCACTTCTAATTGCACTAAATACTGGGGTCTCTTTTATTTTATTTTTTAGATGAGGATTGAACAGCTCTTTTAATAAATACATCACCACATCGAGTTTACCGGCCTCTGATGCGATGTGTAAAAGTGTATTATCAAATATATCTTTTTCTTTGAAGCCGCAATGTGCCGTTTTAAGCATAAATTCAATGAATGGGATATGCCCACTTTTTATCGCATATTGAATGACTGTATGACCATCATTTGATTTTTCTTCTAGTTTCGCACCGGATTCAATGAGCAATTTAACCATATCGAAATCACCTTTTAATGCCGCAAGATGAATCGGTCTTTCGCCTTTATTATTTTTGATATTCACATTGGCAAATTTCCTGATTAATTGCTTGGCAATCATCAATTTGCCTTTTTTTGCACAATCAAAAAGCGGTGTTTCACCGTTATGATCTGTGATATTCACATCCATGTCATTATCCAGTAAATACCCTATGACATCTTTAGCACTGGTTCTAACTGCATAGTGCAGTAATGTTTGTCCACGTGGGTCTTGAATGGCTAAATTGATTTGATTGTTAAAAAAATAAAGAACATCATTACTAGAAGCTCTATAGAATATATCGTCCATTAAAATCACCACCCATATTATAGCATAAATATCTGGTGAAGATTTTGTTCGATTGGCACTTTTTACAATTTCAAATGCGCTTTTCAAAATAAAAAAAGTCTCTAATGGGAGACTTTTTCAATGAATTATTTTACAGCGTCTTTTAAGAATTTACCAGCTTTAAAAGCAGGAGTTTTTTGTGCAGGAATTTGAATAGTTGCGCCAGAACGTGGATCGCGACCTTCTCTTTTAGCACGGTTACGAACTTCAAATGTACCAAAACCAGTTAGTACCACTTTTTCGCCATGTTGTCCAAGACTTTCGGCAACACTTTCAACAAATGCATTTAAAACTTCTTCAGCAACTTTCTTAGTTACTTGTGATTTTTCTGCTACGACAGCGATTAATTCTGTTTTGTTCATATTGAACCTCCTCTTGTCTTTATAACGCCATTATATCACGTTGATTTTATATATGCAATAAAAAATATCAAAATATTTAACTAATAATAGCGAAACCATGCGAAAAAGTGGCTTTCGGCCACTTTATTTACTCGATTTTCTCACTTTTTAATGTTCTTGTTAATAATTTAGTTACGGCATCCGTGATTGGCATATTTTCATAAATCACATGGTATGCCACTTCAATGATTGGTAAACTTAAGTGTTTTTTCTCTGCCAGTTGGTGTAAGGCTAAAATGGCTCTAACACCTTCTATTGTTTGTTTTTGCTCAGCATAAATTTGGTCCATGGACTTGCCTTTACCAATTTCTTTGCCTGCTTTAAAGTTTCTGGAGTGTTCGCTCGATGCGGTAACAATTAAGTCACCCACACCTGTTAAACCAAAGGCAGTATCTCTTGAACCACCATATGCTTCAACCACTCTAACAATTTCAACAATGCCTCTTGTAATTAAGGCCGCTCTTGCGTTTTCGCCCATATCTAAGCCTGTTGCAATCCCAGATACGACCGCAATCGCATTCTTAACTGCCCCACCAACTTCACAACCAATTAGGTCAGTTGATGTATAAACACGCATGTATGAGTCATTAGAAAACATGACTTGTAAGTCTTTTGCTAAAGCTTCATCCGTAGATGCAACCGTTAATAGTGTTAATTTACGTTTGATGACTTCTTCAGCATGTGAAGGACCTGTCAATACTGCAAATCCTTTAAGGTGATTGGTTTTAATCACTTCATCCACAATCTCAGAAACACGTTTCGATGTATCTGGTTCAATCCCTTTAGATACATTGATGAAATACTTAGGTTCAGTCACTAGATTATCAATTGTTGTTAAAAGCCCGCGCATGACTTTCGTTGGGACGGCTAAAACAAGGTATTCTGTAAAATCTAATGCTACGGATAAATCATTGGTTGCGGTTAATGCTTCTGGTAACGGTAAATCAAAGAATGGGTGTATGTGTTGTTGATTAATGGTATCGACAAAAGACTGATTAATATCATAAATCAAAACGTCGTGACCATTATCCACTAATAATTGTCCTAATGTAGCGCCCCAAGCGCCACCACCAAGGATGGATAATTTCATGGTTAGTCCTTCTTTCTAAAAATGAGTTTTATTGGCGTACCAGTGAAATCGAACGCCTTTCTAAATTGGTTTTCCAAGTATCTTTGATACGAGAAATGAATATAATTAGGGTCATTAACAAATACCACGAATGTTGGTGGTTTTGTAGCAACCTGTGTGACATAAGAGAACTTAGCCTTGCCTTTATTGAAAATAGCAGGTGGGTTCATGGCAACGCTATCGACTAAAATGTCATTGATGACATTGGTAGGGATACGTTTATTGTAGCTTTCAAATGCTTTGTTGATGGCTGGAAATAAGGTATCAATACGTCTATTTTCTTTAGCGGATACGTAGCATACTTCTGTATATGTTAAGAACTTAAATGTATCATAGATCTTCTCAGTCATTTTCTTCATGGTCTTCTCATCTTTATCGACGATGTCCCATTTATTAACGACTACGACACTGGCTTTAGCATAATCTTGAATGTTGCCAGCAACGTGTAAATCTTGAGCGATGATATCCCTAGAACCGTCAACCACGATTAACGCAACATCGCATCGTTCAATGGCTTGAAGCGCACGTAAAACACTGTATTTCTCAGTATTTTCATACACTTGACCACGTTTTTTAATCCCTGCTGTATCAATGATGGTGTATTTGACTTTGTCTTTTGTAAACGGTGTATCAATGGCATCTCTGGTAGTCCCAGCAATTTCTGACACGATGACACGTTCTTGTCCCAAAATGGCATTGGTCAAACTGGATTTACCGACATTTGGATAACCAATTACAGCAATTTTAATGCTATCATCGTCTTCTTTTTCGACTTCATCACCCATGTGTTTGACAATTTCATCCATGAGTTCACCCATCCCAATACCATGATTGGCGGATACGGCAATTGGATCACCAAACCCAAGCGCATAGAATTCATAAATGGCTTGTTTTAAATCTAAATTATCGACTTTATTGACGACTACCACCACATCTTTATCGGTTGGATAAAGTCTTTTAGCGATGAATAAATCATCATCGGTTAACCCCGCTCTTGAATCCACAACAAAAAGGATGAGGTCTGCTTCTTTGATAGCCACATCTGCTTGTTGTTTAATTTGTTCTAAAAAAGGGGCATCGCTAATTTCGATGCCCCCAGTGTCGATCACTGCGAAACTTTTGGTTAACCACTCTGTCTTGGCATAAATGCGGTCACGCGTTACACCTGGTTGGTCGTCTGTAATCGATAATTTAGATTTAAAACAAGCCATTTATGAATTCTATGCGCTTGGGTTTGGTGATCCAATTGCCGTATCCGCCAATCATGGTATTGGGATGGGTGAACTCATGGATGAAATTGTC
>CAKMJY010000033.1 GCA_927433595.1 uncultured Acholeplasmatales bacterium
ATATCATAACTTCTCGCAATAATTGCGCTATGCGATGTGTCCGAACCTAGTTCAGCTACAATACCTTTTACTCTATTTTTATCCATTGTAGCTGAACTAGGTTCGGACAAATCGCGAATACCTAAAATGGCTGGAATATCATAACTTCTCGCAATAATTGCGCTATGCGATGTGTCCGAACCTAGTTCAGCTACAATACCTTTTACTCTATTTTTATCCATTGTAGCTGTTTCTGAAGGTAGGAGGTCTTTTGTAACAATGATGACATCTTCATCCAAATTAGATAAGTTTATTTCTTTTTTGCCTTCAAGGTTTCTAAGCAAACGATGCATCACATCTTTTATGTCTGTAATTCTTTCTCGAATTAGGTCATCATCTACAAGTGATAACATATCGATAAACGTAGTATAACTGTCAAGTATAGCCCTAGAAGGGTGAATGCCTTGATTGATATGTTCATGTATCATCTCGTTAATGGCAATATCATTCAATATTTCTAAATGTGCTTCAAATATTTCTGAGCGCGAGGCATCTATCTTACGCATAGACTCGACAAGTGTGACTAATTCCAATTGCGATAAATTTACCGCTTCTTCAAAACGTTTTGTCATCCCTGATATATCAGAAGTTTTTGTGTCTATAATCGTTGGATTAAAAGGCATTAACGTGAGTATTTTTCCGATACCATATCCTTTTGACACGATTTTACCACCTGTTATTTTCTCCATAAATTCACCTCAAATAAGATTGCCAGCTCTAATGTGAGCTGGCAGTGTTCTATATCAAATTTTCTTCGACTAATACTTCATTGATTCGTTGTGCCATCTCTGTCTCGTTCTCACCATCCAGCGTGATAGAAAATTCTGCACCATTAGGTATGCCTAAACTCAATACTAGCAACATCGATTTCATGTTTACAGTCTTCTTATAGGTTATATCGACGCTACCCTTAAAGCTCGCAACTAGTTTTACTAGTCTTGCAGCGGGTCTGGCGTGTAGGCCTTCTTTAGAGCTTACTTTGTAGTTTAGTTCAAGCATTATAAATCTTCGTCTACTTCGACTGCTTCAGGTAATAAAACTTTGAGTAGAACTGCTGTTAAAATAGTACCCGCGGCAAGTGCAATTAAGAAACCCCACCAGTTTGTCATAATGAAGATGACAAATAGTCCACCATGTGGCGCAGGCACAGACGCACCTAACAAGGCTGATAGTGCTCCAGCAACTGCTGAACCAGCGATAATCGACGGCAACACGGCTTTAGGATTTGCTGCTGCAAATGGAATTGCGCCTTCTGTAATGAAAGATGCACCCATCACCCAGTTCGTCTTACCAGCTTCTTTTTGTTGCTCAGTAAATTTGTTTTTAAACAGTACTGTAGCAAGTGCAATGCCAAGTGGAGGTGTCATACCACCAACCATAACTGCTGCCATAAGTGTTGATGAAACACCGTTTGCGATTGAAGCAACCCCCACAACATAAGCGGCTTTATTAACTGGACCACCCATATCGACTGCCATCATCGCACCAACTAGTAACCCAACTAGTACTGCACTAGTGCCATCTAGATTAGTTAAGAAATCTTGTAAGCCATCTGTAATAGGTGTCACTATAAAATTCACACCTAACATCGTGAGTGCTGCTAATAAAGTACCAAACAATGGGTAAATTAGAACTGGTTTAATACCATTAAATGATCTGGGTAGAAAAGCAAAACCTTTTTTCAATAACTCGATGATATAACCTGCTGCAAAACCACCAATTAATGCACCTAGAAAACCAGATCCTCCTGTTGAAGCAAGTGCACCCGCAACAAACCCTGGAACAAAACCTGGTCTATCTGCGATTGAATAAGCGATAAAACCTGCTAGAACTGGTAACATAAATCCAAATGCAACTTTACCTGTATCCCCAAACCATGCGGCAATATCATTACCCCAACCATAGTTTGAAGCCCCTGCGTTCCCTGCGTCCAAGATGAATGCTAATGCAATTAGAATACCACCTGCGACAACAAATGGAATCATCTGTGAAACGCCACTCATTAAATTCTTGTAAATGCTGTTCTTTCTCATATTTTCTCCTCTATTTATATTGTCATTTAGAATGACTGTAAACCCCATACTTACCATTTAATGCATCTTCAACCAGTTTACTTGCATTTTTGATGCCTTGTGATACACTGACTTCAATTAACGCTTTGCCATCAAAACGTTTCATCTCAACACGAGCATCAGCAGCAATGATTACTGCGACTGCCTCTTTAATATCCGCCTCTTTTAAACGATTCTCCACACCTACAGAGCCATTCGTTTCCACAATGACTTTGCAACCAAGTTTCTTGCCTGCCTTTTCCAACATTTCTGCAGCCATGTATGTATGTGCGATACCTGTTGGACAAGCTGTTACTGCTACAATTTTTTGCATTATTAGTCTCCTTTTATTGAACTTAATAAACTCATTATCTCGACTTTACTCTTTGCATTAAATAAGGCATCTCTAAATTCATCGTCTACCAACTTACGTGATAAGGTTGCCAGTGCTCTCAAATGTAAATCAACACCACTTTCAGGCACAGCGATTAAGAAGAATATGTATGCTTTTTCGTCATCCATAGACTCATAATCTATACCGATTGAACTTTTTCCAAATACCAATGTTGGTTTCGCTACAACACTGGATTTTACATGCGGTATTGCGATGCCAAAACCGATACCTGTAGAACTATGATTTTCACGCTTCATGACTTCACTGACTAGATATGCCTCATCAGCAATGATTTCATTCTTATAAAGCACATGAACTAATTCACTAATTACGTCTGGCTTTGTTGTTGACTCCAATGAAAGTACGATCAAATCTTCTGTTATTAATTCACTTATTTTCATATATTACCTCTATTTCAACTTTCTCCAAGTATTCTTGAAATATATCCATATCCATTAATTCATGACCGAAGGTAGTTGCAGTTGCACCAGCAACAGCAAAAGTATAACAGGACTTATAGTCTAATTGTTTTTTATATGCGTAAATAAATCCTGCAACCATTGAATCTCCAGCCCCCACCGTGTTTGTCACATTTCCAGTAAGGGGTTTTGCTCGATAGCAGACATGTTGGTTCATAAAAATAGAACCGTCTTTTCCTAATGAAACAATAACATTCATAGCTCCAGCATCTAGTAATGCTTTAGCTTTACTGTATACATTGTTAGCATCAATTTTTTGTTGGAAGTAATCTTCTAATTCTTTTATATTCGGCTTAACAAGTAAAGGTTTATTCTTGAGGTATTGAGACATTAAGCTACCTGGAGTATCCATTACAAATGGAATATTATTTGACATACATATCTCTGAAATTTCTTCATATAGTCTCGCGTGCCCTCTGGCTGACGAACCTCCACAGACTAAAACATCATTCGGAGATAACTTACTAACTAAAGCCAATAATCTATCAACATCGAGTCTATCAATTTCATATCCATCATGGTTAATTTCAGTCTCTTTATCGCCAATTAAAATTTTCACATTAACTCTAGTCATTTGTTTGACTCTAATAAATTGTGATTTTAAGCCTAACACATGTTTGACATGATGGCTTATTTGTGCCCCTGTTATACCTCCTATGAAACCAATTAACTTTGAAGGTTTACCCAATTTACTAAGCGCAATTGAGACATTAATGCCTTTGCCTCCGACAAGAAAATTTCCTTCTTGAAATCGATTCAACTCATTGATATCAAGGTGTTCTAATCTTATCTTATAATCAATTGCAGGATTTAATGTACATGTATATATCATTCTATATTCTCACTTTCATTTATCCAAAAAGCGTCATCCTCTTTTGCAAATATGAAAGAAGTGGTTTTGTTCATTTTAGTTGTATCTGCCAATATATATGATTTTCTCGATTGTTTGATTGCCTGTCTTTTAATAAGGCCTTCCTTTTCGTCAGGGGTTGAATAGCCTAAACTGGAAACACCATTTGCACCAATAAATGCTATATCAAAGTGTAATAGTCTTAGATAATCTAATGCAAACTCGCCTACAACTGCCTCAGTTATTGGCTTTATTTGACCACCAACGATATAAGCATCAAACCCCTCATGCATTAAACTTAAAGCAATGTCCATTCCATTTGTAACAAACTTACAACCCGTCGCCTTGATGTTTTGAATCATTGTTTTAGTGGTCGTGCCTGCATCAATGTAAACAAAACTATCATTTAAAATGAGTTTAGCTGCTTTTTTTCCAATCGCTTGTTTCTCATTTGATTGCATACTCTTTCTTTGCTTAATCAAAATATCAGTATCATTCTTATCGTTAAGAATCACGCTGCCATATAACTCTGTGACTAAACCTTTTGAAGCCAAATCTTTGATATCTCTCCTAATCGTGGATTGACTTGCCTCAATATGTGAAGAAAGGTCATTTATTTGAACATCTTTATGTTCTTTAATGTATGCATATATTAATTGAATGCGTTTGCTTTTTTGCATAATATGTACAACCCCCCTAATGTAAGTGTTTTCAATATTATTATAAGTCATGTTTCAAACTTTGTCAATCTTTTTCATAAAATGTCAAAAATATTGTTTGAAATCATTTTTATATACTAGGTACTTTTTTTTTAGATTCTATAACCTTTGGTTTTTTATACTAAAGAGGTTATGTCGATTCCTCAATAAATATTGTAAAGTACACTTGACATTAATTTGCTTTAACGTATAATAAGAAATGTAAAGCAAGTTTTACATGGGGTGCGTTATGAAGAATGAACTTGAAAGACTTAGAAAAGAACGAAAGTTGAGTCAAGAAGACTTAGCAGAAATCCTAGAAGTATCTAGGCAAACGATTATATCCCTTGAAAAAGGCAAGTATAATCCATCTATTTTACTTGCGTTTAAAATCGCTAAATATTTCAATCAAACCATTGAAGATATATTCATCTATGAAAGTGAGCAATGATCATGCATAAATTTTATACGAAAAAATACCATAACGTATCACTAATCCTTGGGGTAGCATCCATCTTTATATTTTCAATCGATTTATACTTAAACTTCTTGAATGACTTCTTAAAAGGCTTTTCGATGTCATTTGGATTTTCACTCACACTGATTTCATTAATCTTACTCAATAGTCCTAAGTATATGAAAAGAATGGAAATGAGTGAAAAAGACGAACGCTTGGTGATGATTAAAGACAAACAACTGTCTACAGCCTATAGTTTTCATATATTCTTTAGTGCCGTGTTGACGGTTATCTTCGGATTAAATGAAGAAACTTATATGATCAGCGTGGCAATTGCAAGTATCTTATTAGTAGAAGGTCTATTTTTGTTTTTAATCGGCTTATACTATAAAAATAAATATTGAAGAGGTGACTTATGCGCGTATTATTAGAAGTTAAAGATTTAGTCAAAACGTTTCATCTATCTAAGAAACAACAAAAGATAGAAAAGACAAACATCAAGAAAAAAATCGCAGTAAACGGATTATCGTTTGTTGCAAACGAGGGTGAGATTTACGGGTTACTAGGGCCGAATGGCGCTGGTAAAACAACCACACTCAGAATGCTTGCGGGTTTAATTAAACCGGATCAAGGCGAT
The DNA here is from genome assembly GCA_927433595.1 of uncultured Acholeplasmatales bacterium. GTDB lineage: Bacteria > Bacillota_I > Bacilli_A > Acholeplasmatales > UBA5453 > Paracholeplasma. The sequence continues at coordinate 5,606 of CAKMJY010000033.1, forward strand.
GCCATCATTGATGCAGTTTCAGTCATTAAAGACCCGGATTTGGTCCATAGTAAAATTGGCTTCTTAACCAGTGAATTAAAACTAGAGGATTACTTTACCCCGAATTATCTATATGACTATTTTTCCGAATTACATCATATTGATAAATCTGTAGCCATAGCACGTAAAGAAGAGATGTTTAAGAAGTTTGGGATTGATGAGTTTAGAGAAGTAAAAGTAGCAGAGTTATCCACCGGGATGAAACAAAAAGTCTCTTTGGTTATCTCCATTGTTCATAATCCAAATATCATCATCTTTGATGAACCAACCAACGGATTAGATATCATCACCGCCAAAACAGTTACGGACTTTCTAATGGATTTGAAACAAGCTGGGAAAACGATCATTTTATCAACACATATTTTCTCACTAGTAGAAAAACTATGTGACCGAGTTGGGATCATCATCAACGGTAAAATGGTTTATGAAGGCGATGTCAAAGAAAACCCAAGTGAATCCTTAGAACAACTATTCTTTAGATTATACGAAAGTGAGGCATCACATGAGTAAGAATGTCATTACCATCATCAAAAAAGAATTAAGACGATTCTTTACCGATAGAAGAATGTTGGTATCTTTATTACTACCAGGTATCATCATCTTTGTCTTATACTCATTCATGGGGAATATGACAGAACGCATGATTGGCGTAGAAGATGACTACATCTATCAAGTGGTCGTCATCAATGAACCAACAGAACTAGCATCTTTTCATCAAACAGCTGCCTTTGATATTGAGGTTAGGTATGAAGCCAGTATCACAGATGCAGATCTATTATTACTAGAAGAAAAAGACATAGATTTGATCATCTTTTATGAAACAGACTTTTATCAAAAAGTATTAAACTACGATATCAACGATGGGTTAGCACCGAAGATAGAGTTATACTACAACTCAACCAAAAATGAATCATCCAATATCTATGGTTTTTATAATATGGCCATCAATAATTTTGAAATGACCTTAGCCAATCGCTTGGATATCAACAGAGATGCCAACATAGAATATGATTTAGCAACCGAAGATGATACATCCATCCAATTTATCACAAGCCTATTACCATTCTTACTACTTACCTTCTTATTCAGTGGCGCGATGAGTGTTGCTGCTGAATCGATTGCTGGTGAAAAAGAAAGAGGTACTTTCGCAACCCTCCTCATCACACCAACTAAGAAGAGTGAGATTGCGTTAGGAAAAATCATTGCCTTAAGCATCATTACATTAGTCAGTGCAGCTTCTAGCTTCACTGGGTTGATGTTATCTTTACCTAAATTGATGGGTGGTAATGTTTCGATGGCGATGTATGGGTTTGGGACATATGTCTTATTATTCATCGTTATCATTTCAACAGTTCTAATTTATGTTGTTATATTATCCATCATATCAGCCTATGCAAAATCCATCAAAGAAGCTTCTTCATTAGCAGTACCTTTGATGTTGGTCAATATGCTTGTAGGGATTTCCTCGATGTTAGGCATGGCTAATGAATCACTTTATATGTACTTTATTCCAATCTATAATTCTGTTCAAAGCATTACAGGCATCTTGAGCCTAGAAATCGATATGATTAACCTAACCATTACAATCCTCATGAACTTATTGGTGGTTGGTTTAGGTGTACTAGGGTTAACCAAAATGTTTAATTCAGAAAAGATCATGTTTAATAAATAATCGCTATATACATTCAGTGTTGAAAAATGCTGGATGTTTTTTTATATTTTTTGTTGACATTATCTAGTATCTTGCAATACAATATACCTGTATCTTGTATAACATGATACTGGGAGACACCATGGCCAATAAAGTCCAAATCATCAAAGGTTTTCTAGACGGGTTTGTTTTAAGCGTCTTAGAGAATGAGAACCTATTTACAACCGATATCATTCATAGACTAGACGAATTAGGCTATAAGAACTTAAGTGAGGGTACCATATACCCCCTTCTTTTAAGATTGGAATCTTCAAATCTGATATCATCCGATAAAGTATATAATGCCTTAGGACCTAGTAAGAAGAAATATAAGATAACACCACAGGGATTAGATGAGCTACAAAGCATTAAAGACATATGGCAAGAATTTAAGACTTTATCAGATAGCATTCTAGGAGGACACTAATATGTTCGTGATCAGTGGTATATATAAGAAACTTTATAATAAAATTAGTAAACAAATAAAAAGACAAGCTAAAAACAATCAAAAGCGAAAAGATGTACTAAAAGACATTCATGCGTTATTCATTGATTTGGAAATCAATCAACAATCACTTGAAGCTTTTTCTGATTATAAAGCTTACACAAGTGAGTTGATGGACAATCTTGATGCTAAGCCATTTAGACGTCTTAATCCAATAATCGTTTCTATCTTTATATTCTCTTCTATAGTAGCTAGTAGTGCCATACTATATCAAAGAGAAATGGCTAAATACTTAACCCTAAATCAACCCGTTGTCTATATTCACCCAACCTCTAATACGTTAACGTGGTCTACCATATCAAATGCGGATTATTATGATATATACTTTGATGGTGTACTAGTGCATTCAACCCCTGATACAAGTTATGCTATCCCAAATCCAGGTTACTTAAACACCATCAATGTTGTCGTAGAAGCTAAATCAAATAGCAAATATAACTTACCGTCAAAGAGCGAGTCAACCCAAATCATTACCAAGAATAAGCAAACAAACTTATATGATATCACCTATGGTTCTAAAGTAGCCTATTTCGATCAGTATGGTAATGCATTTGTATCTACGGCAGTAGATATTTCATCTAGATATACCATCAACTTATCCTCAGCATTTGCACATGAGGTAAAAGTCATTGATAAAACGACGGATGAAGAGATCGAAGTTAGAACAGAAGGCAATATAAAAAGTGTCTATTTGGAAAGATTGCATTATTATGAATTTCAAGTTATGAGAAGTCTATATGAACTAAGCATTTATTTTAGTCTAGATGCCTATGAAACAAGAACCTCATTAGACAATGAAACGTTTACGCTAGGACCTAAAGAAGAAATCATCATTCGATATAATAACTCAACTGATATTAGACAATACTACCGTTTGACTGAGCTTAATCCAGTGATTGCGATGAATACATATACAGGGATATCGAAAGAAAATAGAGACATTTTCAATGCTAACTATGCGAATACCATTCGCTTTGAAGACGGACCTTGGGCTACTTATTTGGTGATATCAAACATGTCTGAAAACGAAGAGACGTTCACTTTAGAATCAATCACAGACGACGTCATCGCCTTAGAAGTAGATCAACCAATCGTCATCGAAGACACAGAGCTAACGCAAGTATTTACATTCCAACACTATGGGCGATTTGAGTTTATCTATACGTATGGAGTGATGGACCATGACATGCATTTCTTCAACTCAAATGGCGACAACATCAGCGCTTACTGTAGTGGTAATAATGCATATAGAAGTTGTAGTCTAAATTTTTCTGGTCTCATTCATGTTTATTTCATAAAGACAGATGCTGAAACCAACAATGTTGGGATTAGTACATTAGAAGTCAAGAACATCCAAGACTAAACTGTCCTTCGCACACTATATCCAGACTAAGTTCAACAGACTTAGTCTTTTCTTTACCATGAGTCTTGTAAAAACACGAGAATCAACATTTCTATTTGTGTTATAATAAACTTAGATAACACTTATGAAAAGGATGGCGAATTTATGAAAGACGATGTAACGATTTCAAATGAAGCAGTAAAATTACCAATTCATGAAGTAGGTAAAAAAATGGGCATCTTGGATGCTGAATTAGAGCCTTATGGCAAGTATGTTGCGAAACTGGATCGTTCAGTTTATGACCGTTTAAAAGACAAACCAAATGGGAAATTGGTTTTAGTCACAGCAATCACACCAACGCCTTTTGGTGAAGGTAAAACCACCATGACGGTTGGGTTAGTTGATGCACTTGCACGTGTTGGAAAACGCGTCATGGGGGCATTAAGAGAACCTTCACTAGGACCAGTTTTAGGTATGAAGGGCGGCGCAACCGGTGGCGGTTATGCACAGGTTGTACCAAAGGAAAAAATCAATCTACACTTTACTGGCGACTTACATGCCATTACCACTGCACATAACTTTTTATCTGCAGCAATCGACAATAGCTTACACTATGGTAATCCACTCAATTTAGACGTTGAAAATATCACTTGGCCAAGAACCTTGGATATGAACGACAGATCCATTAGAGAGATTTCTACACAATATAGAAAAGACAAATTCATCATCACTGCAGCTTCTGAAGTGATGGCAATCCTGTGTTTGGTTAGAGACATCAAAGACTTAAGAGAAAGACTAGCGAACATTTTAATTGGTTATGATACTTCTGGCAATGAAGTGCATGCAAGTGCGCTTAATATAGTTGATTCATTGATTATTCTTTTACAGGATGCATTAAAACCAAACTTAGTTCAAACATTAGAACATAACCCAGTCTTGATTCATGGTGGTCCATTCGCGAATATCGCCCATGGCTGTAATTCCATTATTGCCACACAAACGGCGCTTAAACTAGCTGATTATGTGGTCACAGAAGCAGGATTCGGGGCTGATTTAGGTGCTGAGAAGTTTATGGATATCAAGACTAGAATCCTAGGTGAAACCCCAAGTGCCATCGTCTTGGTAGCAACCCTAAGGGCACTTAAATTCCACGGTCAAGATGGTACTATGTCAGAACTTGATGCTTTAAAACTTGGTATATCCAATCTTGAAAAACATATATCAAACGTGAAGCACTTCAATGTACCTTACGTCATCGCATTAAATAAGTTTGAAAATGACCCTAAATCTGAACTAGACTTCTTATTAAACTGGGCAAAAGAGCATAACCACCCAATCAGCCTTGCAGAAGTATTCTTAAAAGGCTCAGAAGGCGGCATAGACTTAGCCAATAAAGTCATTGAGATTACGAAGACCAAACAAACACTACACCGTATGTATGACTTAGAAGATGACTTATTTACGAAAGTGGATAAAGTAGCTCAAACGGTCTATGGTGCATCAAAGGTTGAATACTCTAAGAAAGCCCAAAGAAAGCTTGAACAGCTTAATAAAGACTATTCAAACTATCCAATATGTGTTGCCAAAACACCATTATCATTTTCTAATGATCCAAAAAGAAGAGGCTTACCTCACGAGTTCGATCTAAAGATTGAAGACGTTAGAATATCGCGTGGTGCTGGGTTTATCGTCGTGTTAACCAAAGGCATTATTACGATGCCAGGCTTACCAGAAGTACCTAATGCAACCAAGATGTTCATCGATGATTTAGGCAATATATCAGGCAAATTATAAGGAGGGTTTTATATGATTTTAGATGGAAAAGGTTTAGCCAAACAAAATGAAACCATCCTCAAAGAAAAAGTAACGAATTTAAAGGGAAAGTTTGGAAGAGTCCCAAACTTAAAAGTCGTTTTAGTTGGTGATTCACCCGCTTCAATGGCTTATGTCACTTCTAAAAAGAAAGCATGTAACCGCGTTGGTATGGATGCTGAAGTGATCATGTTAGATATCAACACCACTGAACATGCTTTAATCTCTTTGATTGAAAAAATGAATGTAGATGATGCGATTGATGGCATCTTAATTCAATTACCACTACCAAAACACATGAATGAGACCTATGTTTTAAATCATGTGTCACCTAATAAAGACGTTGATGGTTTGCACACCATCAATGGTGGAAAACTATTTACCAAACAAGATGGTATTGTACCGGCAACCCCACTAGGTGTGATGATGATGTTAGATCATTATCAAGTCAACTTAGAAGGCAAACATGCAGTTGTCATTGGCAGATCGAATTTAGTCGGTATGCCATTATCAAAACTATTATTAGATAAGAATGCAACGGTAACCATCCTGCATTCAAGAACCAAAGATATGAAGAAATACACCCTAGATGCAGATATCCTATTGGTTGCCATCGGTAAACCTAAGTTTGTGACCAAAGACATGGTTAAAAAAGGCGCAGTCGTGGTCGATGTGGGCATTAATCGTGTGGATGGTGTATTGGTTGGAGACGTCGACTTTGAAAACGTGAGTGAGGTCGCATCTCTCATCACACCAGTCCCTGGTGGGGTTGGGCCAATGACCATCTCAGCACTTTTATTCAATGTGATCAAACAATATGAGGTAAAATACCATGATTGATCGTTATAGTAGAAAAATCATGCAAGAATTATGGAGTGAGAAAGCGCGTTTTGACGCGCTTTTAGACGTAGAGAAGCGAGCAAGTGAAGCGTGGTTTAAATTAGGTGTCATTACGGATTCTGAACTAAAAGATATCCTATCAGCCACGTTTGATCTAGATGAAATCAAAGACCTTGAAAAAGACTTAAGACATGACATCATCGCTTTCACGAGAAACTTATCCAACCGTATGGATAGCGATGCGAAAAAATGGATTCATTATGGGTTAACCTCAACCGATGTGGTGGATACTGCTAATGGGGTCATCTTAAAGAAAGTAAATCAAATATTACTTGAAGACATCAAAGTCTTTATGGCAGTTCTAAAAGATAAAGCTTACCAGTACCAAAACACCATTTGTGTGGGTAGAACACACGGTATTCATGCTGATCTAACATCCTTTGGTTTAAAGTATGCCCTTTGGTATGACGAAATGAACCGAAACCTTAAACGTTTTATAGAGGTCTCAAAAGAAATAGAAGTTGGGAAGATCAGTGGTGCAGTTGGCAACTATGCCAATGTCCCACCATTTATCCAAGATGATGTTTGTGCATCGCTTGGGCTAACCTCCGCGAATATTTCGACTCAAGTCTTGCAAAGAGACAGACACGCCGCATATATCACAACGCTCGCATTAATTGGGTCTACCTTAGAAAAAATCGCAGTTGAAATTAGACACTTATCGCGAACTGAAGTGGCAGAGGTCAGAGAAGCATTTGGCAGTAAACAAAAAGGTTCTTCTGCGATGCCGCATAAGAAAAACCCAATCACCAGTGAGAATATCACAGGGTGTGCTAGACTTTTAAGAGGTTATATCACCCCAGCTTTTGAAAATATCGCTTTATGGCATGAACGTGACATATCGCATTCCAGTGTGGAACGCGTCATTTTATCCGATTCAAGCACACTACTAGATTACATGCTCAATCGTTATAAAGATGTGATTGCTAATCTAGATGTATTTGAGGATAAGATGCTTGAAAATATTAACTTAACCTATGGCGCACTTTATGCTCAACGCTTTATGAATGCACTTATTGAACACCATAGTTATACCAGAGAAGATGCCTATGATTTCATTCAAAAAGTATCGAGTGAAGCCATTTCAAAAAGAATCCATATCCTGACTTTATTAAAGGATGAAAAGCACTTTGGTGGATTACACCCACTTACGGATAAAGAGTTAGAAACTGCCACCAGCCATGACTACTATTTAAAACACGTAACTGACATATATGCCAAGGTATTTAGATAACATTTCTAAATAGCGTATCTTTTGACTTGATGCTTTCTTATTTATATAATGAAAGGGAAGAGGTGAGATATATGAGTAATGTATTAGTTGTATATTGGACAGCCACAGGTAACACACAAGCTATGGCTTTAAAAGTTGCTGAAGGCGCAAACGCAGATTTAAAAGAAATTAGTGAAATCTCAGCAGAAGATGCACTTAAATATGAGAAAATTGCATTCGGTTGCCCAGCTATGGGTGACACATTTGAAGAAGCTGAAGAATTCTTAGAATGGTATCTACAAGTAGAACCAGGTCTAGAAGGCAAAAAAATTGCAATCTTCGGTTCTTATGGTTGGGGTTCAGGCGAATGGATGGAAGATTGGACTGACAGAGTTGGTCAAACAACAGCCATCTTATTCGAAGAAGCATTAATGGCAAATGAAGCACCAAGTTCAGATGATGAAGATCTTTGTGTGGCATTTGGCCAAAGATTCGCACAATTCTAATAAAACAAAAAAAGAACATATTAGTGTTATGAATCCATTAAGGGGGACATCACATTTCGATGTTCTTTTTTCTTACTTTAGTAAGGGTGAATTTCTTTTCCGTGTAAGCGTTTTACGTGTTTACATTCCATGTGGTATTGATATAATGGGGATGTATTCAAAACTATATCGTATAATCGGCCTAAAACGGTGGCCAAGTTTCTACCTAGAGACCTACTCTCTAGACTACGATATGAAAACCATTTTTTATTTTTGTTTTCATATGTAGAAACGCCACCTTTAGCAATAGAGGTGGCTTTTTTTATTGATGAATGTTTGAATACGACGCCATTTTACACATGAAAAGGAGAACAAAAATGGAAAAGTTTTTCGGCTTAAGCGAAAACAAGACAACCATTAGCCGCGAAGTGATTGCTGGTTTTACCACTTTCTTCGCCATGGTTTACATTGTCTTCGTTAACCCATCCACACTTGCTGATGCAGGTATGCCTTGGGGTGCAGTATTCTTAGCAACAATTTTCGCAGCAGCAATCGGTACGTTGGTGATGGGTCTATTTGCGAATGTCCCATACGCTCAAGCACCAGGAATGGGCTTAAACGCATTCTTCACTTACACAGTTGTTGGTGGGGTAGGTTATGGTTTAGGGTTTACTTGGCAAGAAGCACTAGCACTTGTCTTCATTTGTGGTTTAATCAACATTTTAATCACAGTGACACGTGTGAGAAAGCAAATCATCATTGCCATTCCTAAGAGCCTTCAAAATGCCATTTCAGGTGGTATCGGTTTATTCATCGCTTACATTGGTTTAGTCAATGTAAACGTGATTCAATTTGGAGTTGTACCATCATTATCTGACTTTGCAAGTGCACCTGCCATTCTCGCGATGATCGGCTTAGTATTTATGCTGGTTTTAATCTTAGCTAAGGTTAAAGGCGCGATTCTAATCGGTATCATTGCGGCTACCATCATTGGTATTCCAATGGGTGTCACAGATATTTCAAATATCAATTTTGATATCACAGGACCTTTCGCTGAGTTACCAGAAACATTTGGTGCAGCATTTGGTGGATTAGGTTCATTATTCTCAGACGTATCTAAATTACCAATCGCTTTATTAGCCATTTTCGCATTCTCATTAACAGACACATTTGATACCATTGGTACATTTGTTGGTACAGGTAGAAAATCAGGTATTTTCACAGATGAAGATATGGCTGCAATGGAAACTTCCACAGGCTTTAAAACCAAGATGGAAAAAGCACTATTTGCCGATGCGATTGCTACTTCAATCGGTGCAGTATTAGGGACTTCTAATACAACCACTTACGTTGAAAGTGCTGCAGGGATTGAAGCAGGCGGACGTACTGGTTTAACCTCTGTTGTCGTCGGTGTATTATTCTTACTTACTATCTTAGTATCACCAATCGTTGGGTTAGTCCCAGCAGCTGCTACCGCACCTGCCTTAATCGTCGTTGGTATTATGATGGCTTCAAGCTTCAGTGACATTAACTGGCACGATTTAGAAGAAGCGATTCCTTCCTTCTTCACAGTCGTCATCATGACACTTGCTTATAACATCTCTTATGGTATTGCATTTGGTTTCATTACCTTTATTATCGTTAAGTTAACCAAAGGTAAAGCAAACGAAATTCACCCAATCATTTGGGGTGCTGCATCACTGTTCTTAGCTTACTTCATTCTAATGGGCTTTTACGGTGCAGGCATCTTGTAAAAAGTGAATATTTATTCATAGTAAATGCCATTATTCTATATATAATAGTAAAACACTCTACATTTAGGGTGTTTTTTTTTCAATTAAGTGATAAAATATCTTTGACAAGGAGGGCGTTTATGAATATTTGGCACGATATTGACTCAAAACGAATTTCAAAAGAACGCTTTGTTGCATGTATCGAAATATCAAAAGGCAGTAAGAAAAAATACGAACTCGATAAAGAAACGGGTATGATCATCCTAGACCGCGTATTATATACTTCTGCACACTATCCAGCGAACTATGGTTTCATCCCACGCACTTATGCTGGGGATAATGACCCATTGGACGTTTTAGTTTTATGTCAAGAAGACATAGAACCTTTAAGTTTGGTCAATTGTTACGCCATTGGCGTCATCAAAATGATTGACTCAGACCAAGTCGATGAAAAGATCATTGCAATCGCAATTGGTGACCCATCGTTAACACAATACAAAGATATTTCAGAGTTACCAGGACATTTATTAAATGAAATGGGCCACTTTTTTGAAATATATAAGTCGCTAGAAGGCAAAAAAACATATATACTAGATATAGGCGATAAAAAAGTAGCGGAAGATATCATTGCTGAATCAATGAAACGTTACTTAGAGATTTTTGAAAAGTAGAAGAGGATAATTTATGGGAAGAGCGTTTGAAGTAAGAAAAGTCGCAATGAGTAAAACCGCTGCAGCAAAAAGTAAAGTGTATGCAAAGTTTGGTAGAGAAATCTATGTAGCCGCTAAAGCAGGTGTACCTGATCCAGATATGAACGCCGCATTAAAGCGTGTTATTGAAAAAGCAAAAAGAGAACAAGTCACAGCAGATGTTATCTCTAGAGCGATTGAAAAAGCCAAAGGTGGGTCAGATGACTCCTATGCAGCTGCAAGATATGAAGGATTCGGACCTGGTACATCACAATTGATCGTTGAATGTTTAACAGACAATGTCAATCGTACGATTGCAGAGGTAAGAACTTGTTTTAACAAAACAGGCGGTAAATTAGGGTCTGTCTTACACATGTTTGAACAAAAAGCAGTATTCACATTCACGGGTTTAACAGAAGATGAAACCTTGATGATTTTAATTGAAGCTGGTGTCGATTTAAAAGACTATGAAGTCGATGAAGACTACATTACCATTTATGGTGAACCAGGCCAATATAGTGAAATCAGAACAGCACTAAGAGATGCTAAACCGGAATTAGAGTTTGAAGAAGATGAAGTCGCATGGTTACCACTAGCGAAATCCGCTTTAACAGACGACAAAGAAAAAGAACAATTCGAACGTTTAGTCAATATGTTAGAAGAACTAGATGACGTTCAAAAGGTTTATCATAACATCGAACTAGAATAAGAGGAGCAATCCTCTTTTTTTTCGTTCTTAGATAGAACAATCAAACAAAAGTAAAGTAATATGCTCCAAATTCACTAGAAAAAGTATAAAAAGGGTCTCATATGTGGTTTTGAATTATAGTTTAGGTGGATAATTTGACAAACCTAATATATAATATTAAAAGGTGATAATGTGAAAGAAATTATGGATGCCATACAAGTATCAAAGACATTGAAGCGAATCTCACATGAAATCATTGAACGTCATCAGACGTTAGATGATGTGGTTTTAATGGGAGTCAAAACCAAAGGCACACCAGTTGCAGAAGCAATTTCAACTTACATCAAAGACTTCACATCAAAAACAGTACCAGTTTATGAAATTGATATTGCGGCTTATCGTGATGACGACAAGAAAAGTAAGTCAGAAAAGCTCAATGCTAAAGTCGGTGCTAAAACCGTCATCATTGTCGATGCTGTCTTATTTACAGGCAGAAGAGCTAGAGCTGCGATGGATGCGATTCTAGATATTGGTAGAGCATCGAAGATTGAATTAGCGGTATTAGTCGATAGAGGTCACAGAGAATTACCAATCAGAGCGGATTATGTCGGTAAGAATTTACCAACATCACTCGATGAAGTCATCTTCTATGATGTTACAAATCAGAAGCTTTATATCAAACAAAAATAGATGTGGCAAATATCACGTATTATGTTATAATAACCGTGCAAAAAGAGGGACTACATGAAAAAAATCGTCGATCAATTGGTAATAGATGCAGTTAAAAATGAACGATTAAGACAAGAAGAGCACATTGAGCTTATCGCCTCAGAGAATTTTGTCTCTGAAGCGATTCTATCTTTACAAGGCTCTGTATTAACGAATAAATATGCGGAAGGCTATCCTGGCAAAAGATACTATTCAGGCTGCGAACACGTCGATGTGGTTGAAAGTTTAGCCATTGAACGTGTAAGAAAACTGTTTGGTGCAAACTTCGCCAATGTCCAACCACACTCTGGGTCACAAGCCAATATGGCTGCGATCAGAGCACTCATCAAACCTGGGGATAAAATCCTAGGCATGAGTTTAACAGATGGTGGGCATTTAACCCATGGATATAAATTATCCTTCTCGGGGATGGATTATCAATCCGTCACATATGGGGTTAACCCTGAAACTGAGATGCTCGATTACGATCAAGTGCTTGAAATCGCCAAGCGTGAACAACCACAATTGATCATTGCTGGTGCGAGTGCGTATTCAAGATCAATTGACTTTAAGCAGTTTAGAGCAATCGCAGATGCGGTTGGCGCGAAATTATTAGTCGATATGGCCCATATTGCAGGACTGATTGCTGCAGGGTTACACCAAAACCCAATGCCTTATGCCGATGTGGTAACGTCCACCACCCACAAGACATTAAGAGGCCCAAGAGGCGGCATCATCTTAACCAACCATGAAGAACTAGCCAAAGCCATTGATAAACAGGTATTTCCTGGTATTCAAGGTGGCCCACTCATGCATGTGATTGCGGCTAAGGCAACGGCATTTTATGAAGCACTAGACCCAAGTTTTATCAGTTATCAAAAACAAGTGATTAAAAACGCTCAAACATTAGCGAAAACACTAGAACTACTCGGTTATAGAATCGTGGCTGGTGGCACGGATAATCACCTACTACTGGTAGACGTTAAAAAATCAATTGGCTTATCTGGAAAGAAAGCCGCAGATATCTTAACTTCTGTGAATATCACATGTAATAAAAACAATATCCCGTTTGACCCAGAAAAACCAATGGTTACCTCAGGCATTCGCTTAGGAACGCCAGCGGTTACAACTAGAGGGTTAAAGGACAATGACATGGTCTTAATTGCGAGTCTAATCGATGAAGCACTAAAGAACCACGCAGATGAACACATCTTAGAAAGTGTTAGAAACAAGGTCATAACATTGATGAGTAAATTTCCTATTTATCAATTTGAATCATATATAAGGGGTGAAGAAAAATGATTGAGAAAACAACACACATTCCCGACGGGAAAAAAGAAAGAAAAAATCAACCAGTCATTCATTACCTAGAAGCAGAATACTTATATTTCCCAACCACTGATTTACGCTGCCCTGCAGGTGAATCATGCGTCGTTGATGGACAATATGTTAAAGTTGGTGAGCTGATCGGTACTAGAAATGGTGGGTTCTTTACACAACCAATCCATTCTACAGTAAGTGGATATGTCGTTGGTTTTGAGAAGAAACTGCATGCTTCGGGTCAAACCGTAGACTGCCTGATTGTTAAGAATGATAAGAAGTATGTCTTACACGAAAGTTGTGTATCCAGAACCGATGAGGAAATTGATGCATTAACCAAAGAAGATTACATCCAAATCATTAAGGATTCAGGGTTATCAGGTTTAGGTGGTTCAGGGTTCCCTACTTACGTTAAGTTAGAAGGCAAACAAGTGGTTCATACCATTATTGCAAATGGTGTAGAATGTGAACCACACTTAATTTCTGACTATAAATTAATCCTAGAACGCGCACATAGAATCATCGAAGGTCTTACTTATGCGATGAGAGCTAAAGGTGCGAAAAAAGGGATTGTTGCGGTTAAGAAGAAATACCCAGAATTATATGAAGTGTTAGAAAATGCAAGACACAGCTTCATGGATTTTGATATTGAAATCAAAAAAGTCGGCAACCATTACCCACAAGGTTGGGAAGTTGACACCATCAAGTCAGCAACTGGTATTAAAGTACCAGTCGGTAAACTACCTGCAGAATACGGCGTATGCGTATTTAACGTAGCAACCCTTTATGGTTTCTATCGTGCCGTTAAACGCAGAATGCCGATGACAGAACGTTTCTTCTCCATCAGTGGTGATGGCATTAAGTCACCTAAGAATTTCCAAGTTAGAATTGGTACACCAGTTAGAGATTTAATCCAAATGGCTGGCGGTTACACTGAAACAGACGCAACTAAGGTCTTAATCAGTGGTGGACCAATGATGGGGACTGCCCTTCAAAGCGATGATTTAATCGTCACGAAGACATCTACCTCATTAATCGTACTAGACGAAGTAGCCGTTCAAACTGAACCTTGTATCCACTGTGCGTCATGCGTATACTCATGCCCAGTCGATTTACAACCAGTTCAAATTATGAACGCATATAAAGAAAGAGATAAGGATGCGCTAAATGACCTTGGCGTCAATAAATGTATCGAATGTGGCTTGTGTTCATTCACATGCCCATCGAAGATTCATTTAACTGAAACCATGCGTCAAGCTAAGCGCTTCATTAAGAAATAGGTGATGATATGAACTATGCAAAACAAACAGCGCCATATATTCGTAAAGAAACCAGCGTAAAACGCATGATGATAGATGTTCTAATCGCATTATTACCAGTTGTAATATTTGCGGTATACCGTTTCGGATTTGACGCGGTGGTTAGAATCTTACTATCACTAGTGGTATTCTTAACAGTTGAAATCGTATCGAGTTTGATGCGTGTGAAACCACACCCATCCATCAAAGATAGAAAAGAAAAATTTAAAGCAAGATGGAAGACATTAACAATTAACCATGTCACTGCACCTTTAGTATCAGCAGTCATATTCGCGATGATCATTCCTGCAAACTTGTCATTATATGTTGTATTCATCGGGGCATTATCTGGTAGCTTAATTGCCAAAGCATTCTTTGGTGGCTTAGGCTCAAACATCTTTAACGTAGCCGGTGTTGGTAGAGTCGTGATTGGTTTATCATTTGCTAACCAATTCTCATATCCAGGTGTAGATGCCGTAACAGGTGCTACCCCACTTCAAGCCATTAAAGATTCATTATTAAATATCCCTACGATGTTAGACACCTATTCACTTCAAGATTTATTCTTGGGTAATATCCCAGGTTCAATGGGTGAAATTAGTGCCTTATTAATCTTAGTCGGTGGTCTTTATATGTTCATTAGAAAAGCAGCTGACTTTAGAGTATCATTATCGATGATCTTAACCGTTGCTGTAATGGTTGCCGTTGGTGCGATTGCCGTTGGTGGTAATGTCACCAATACTGTGTTATATCACTTATTAGCCGGTGGGTTAATGTTTGGGGCAATATTCATGATTACAGACCCAGTCACATCACCAGTAACAAAACCTGGCAGATGGATTTATGGGTTAGTCGTTGGTGCCATTGTGGTATTCATCCGCTTATTCGGTGCTTATCCTGAAGGCGTGGTATTTGCCATCCTACTTGGTAACATCTTCGTTCCATTAATTGATTACTACAAGTGGTCAAAAAACAAATACTCGATTAAGTTTGTCATCGGTTATGTGGTTGCACTAGCCATCCTAAGCTTTATTGTACTAGTTGGATTAGGAGGACTAAACTAATGAAAATATTTAAAACAGCATTAGTACTGACATTGATCGGTATTGCCTGTGGGTTATTAATTGGTTTATCCAATGAAATCACAGCACCAGTCATTGCAGAAAACAAACGCTTAGCAGAATTAGAAGCCTATGCGGCATTATTCCCAGGCTTAGATTCTGCAGAAGTCATTGAAGTTGAACTTCAAGGGACAATCTATGAAGCAAGAGAAGTTAAAAAAGGTGGTTCAGTTGCTGGTTATTTATATAAAGGCAGCCAAACCAATTCATATGGTATCGTCGATTTATTAGTCGGTATCGATAAAGATGGCGTGTTCACAGGGATTGAGTTTTTAAACTTAGACCAAACCGCTTCTATGAAACCTGCGATTGAAACCAACTCACTTTACTATAAAGGTAAGAATGTCACAGACTTAGACTTAGAAGATTTAGTCTTATTCTCAAGTGGTTCAAACCCTTATGATACAGCAACCGGTTCATCATTCGGTTCTACCACAATGAGAACCATCATCAGAGATGCCATCTTGGTATTCGGTGGTGCAGAACCAGTCGTCACAGACCCATATCAATTAATTTATGGCGTTGAAGTCACGAAGACAGAAGAAGCCATCACAGCAGATAAAGTCACTAAAAAAGAATTAATCAAAGATACAAATGATGTTACCTTAGGTTATGCGTATACCGTGTCATCTGTTAAAAATACAGGGACTGCTGTTGAATATAACGAAAACCAAGATTGGGAAATGACATTATTAGTTGGTCTAGACGAAAATGGTGTCATTGTTGGTATTAGAGTATTAGATACCGACCATTCAACTGGTTTTTATGACAGACACAATGCGTACTTCACCTTACTAATTGGTACAAACATCCAAGATTATGCAGATGTTGCTAATACCATTACAGGCGCATCATTCTCTAGAGGTCAAATCTTAGAACTCCTTGAAGCATTGAAAGGAGCACTCGCATGAAATTAGAAAACAGAAACTTATTAATTAACGGGGTAGTTGCCTTAGTGGTTGGTCTATTATTCTTGCTTGCCTTCCAAATGGCATACCCAGATAGCAAATACCCTGAATACGATGGTTTATTCAAAAATGCATCTGAAATCAATTCAGTTGAATTTGATACATTTGGCCTCGTATACGACCGCCTTGAAGTCATTAAAGGTGGCGAAACTGCAGGTTATATCTACAAAGGAAAAGGTCAAAACCAACACTCAGGTACTGGTTATGTTGACATTCAAATCGGGATTGATGCCTCAGGCAAAATCACTGGTATTGAATTCTTAGAATTATCACAAACAGACTTTGTCTTAGAAAAGATTGAAACCAATACCGCTTATTATGTGGATAAAAACATTAGTGAATTAGAATTAGCTGAACTGGCGAAAGAAGTCGCTAGCTATGATGTAGAATCTGGTGCCTCAAGAGGGACTGGTGTGGTTAGAAACATCTTAAGAGAAGCCATTATGATTCATACTGGCGGCTTAGATGTCACACCTTATCTATCTTTATTCCCAACGGCTGACCAAGTGACACCAGTTGCTTTAACTGGCAATACTTATCTATATCAAAAGCTTGAAGTCAGTGCTGCAGGCACAGTTTTAGGTTATGTATACCAAGGTAAGGATAGAAACTACTATTCAGCGGATGGTGAATATATCGATATGATGATTGGGGTTAATCCATTAAAAGTCATCGTCGGTATTGAATTCTTAGCGTTATCACAATCTAGCTTTAAACTGGCAACCATTGAAGCCAATGCGGCTTTCTATGAAGGTAAATCTTTATCAGAAATTGATACAAATGACTTAATGATCGTATTATCTGAAGAAAACCCATATGATGTTCAAACTGGGGCAACTAAAGGTACTTATATTGTTAGAACCATTTTAGAAGAAATGATTAGATTACATGAAGATTTAACACAACCAACAGAATCAATCGCATTGATTTTCCCAAATTATGACGCAACTAAGACAGTCGTTGATGCGACATTCGTACCAACCACTGAGGTTCTATCCAAGACCATTGTAAAAGATGCTGATGATGTTGTAATCGGATATCTATATGAGTTATTTGGTGAAAATGAAGTTGGTGGTGGCGATTACTATGAACCTGCAGACTTAAAAGTCTTAGTAGGTCTTAACGCAACACAAGATAAAGTCGTTAAAGTATTATTACCGGAAGCTGACTTTAATCAAACATCTAGTTTCTACCAAAAAGCAGTTGGCTATGCAAACCACTTTACTGCACTAGCTGTTACAAGCATCAATACCATTGGGTATAACTATGCTGGTACAGATATGACGACTGGGGCAAGCCAAACACCTACTTTAGTTAGAGCATTACTAGATGCATTAGTGGAGGTATTGTAAGATGAGCGAAAAAGCAATCAAATTAAATAAAAAAGATATCTTCATGACCGGTGTCATCAAAGAAAATGCAACCTTTAAAGTGATGTTAGGGATGTGTCCAGCACTTGCCGTTACAAACTCATTTGAAAGTGCCTTCGGGATGGGCTTGATGGTTATCATCATCCTAACGATGTCAAACTTTGTGATTTCCGCTTTAAGAAACGTGATTCCAAATGATCTTAGAATTCCATCTTTCATCGTTATTATCGCAACCTTAGTTACTGCACTTCATATGTTTGTTCAAGCGTATGCAGGCGCACTGTCTGATTCACTTGGTGTATTCATTCCACTGATTGCCGTGAACTGTATCGTCTTAGGTCGTGCAGAATCATTCGCCAGCAAAAATGGTGTCGTGGATTCCATCGTCGACGGCTTAGGCTCCGCAACCGGTTTTGCCTTAGCGATTAGCTTAGTCGGTATCATCAGAGAAGTGATTGGTAAAGGGTCAATCGGACTTGGTGTCTTATTGCCATTGCCATTTGAAACAACCTTAAGATTATTCCCTAGTGAATACGCAATTGGTGTATTTGTCTCACCTCCAGGCGCATTCCTAGTCATTGGTATCTTACTAGCAGTGTTTGCTGCAGTAGGCAATGCGAAACCTAAAAAGAAAGTGGTGGCTAAGAAATGACATTAGAACTATTCTTTGTATCCCTAATTTCATCGATGTTAATCAATAACATCATCGTCATCAAATTCTTAGGGATTTGTTCCTTCCTTGGTGTATCCAAGAAAATGAGTAATGTTTGGGGCATGAGTGCCGCAGTTATGTTCGTTATGATGATATCAACTGCGATTACATACCCATTATACTTTTATGTATTAGAACCAAATGGTGTTGGGTATATCAATACCATCGCCTTCATCTTAGTCATTGCAGCCGTGGTTCAATTGGTTGAAATGATTCTAAAGAAATATGTCGAAAGCTTATATCGTGGTTTAGGGGTATTCTTACCACTGATTACGACTAACTGTGCCGTGTTAGGGGTTGCACAAACTAACCTAACTGAAGCACAAAGTTATGCAGATGCATTAACCATTACATTTGGTACCGTATTAGGGTTTACACTTGTGATCGTATCATTCTCTGCAATCCGTATCCGCTTAGATTCAATAAACGTACCTAAAGCCTTTAAAGGCATGCCAATCGCATTAGTCGTTGCCGGCTTAATGTCATTAGCATTCTTAGGTTTACAAGGCCTAATTTAATGGGTTCTATTCTAGGTTTCGGCTTATTGTTCGTGTTCATGGCACTATTCGTGGTGATTTCTGTATTAAACAAGAAAACGCCA
The DNA here is from genome assembly GCA_927433595.1 of uncultured Acholeplasmatales bacterium. Classification (GTDB taxonomy): domain Bacteria; phylum Bacillota_I; class Bacilli_A; order Acholeplasmatales; family UBA5453; genus Paracholeplasma. Next base: position 24,800 of record CAKMJY010000033.1, read on the forward strand.
GTACCTGAATCATGCCAACACGCTTACATGGAAGCCCAATCTTGCGAAACGTGCGCCGTTAGCGGTGGTTGCTCGTTTAAAGAAGCTTTAGACTTGATGAAGGAGATTAAAGTAAATGATTGAATCGACACTAATTTTAGGTGGACTAGGATTATTATTGGGTGTTGGATTAGCGCTAGCTGCTAAATACCTTGAAGTATTCGAAGATGAAAGAATTACTGAGGTAGAAAAAATGCTACCTAACTATAACTGCGGCGCGTGTGGTACCCCTGGGTGCCATGCGTTCGCAACAGAAATTGTTAATGGTAGAGCAGGTAACATCTCTAGATGTAAACCTGGTAAACCAGATAAACATTATAACCCAATCTTGGCATACTTAAAGGACCATCCAAATCCAGACGGGACACCAGTTAATATTAAACTTTAAGGACTAATTTTTTAAGTCCTTTTTAGTTCGTGTGGTTTATGATATAATAAGCAAGAAAGAAGAATATCGATATGAAAAAAATCCTCATAATAGCCACTTTTTTTGGCTTACTCATACAATTTAATACAAACATAAAGGCTAGTACGACAGAAACTTTTTATATCACTGCGATGTATACCGATATCAGTGTCACGCTTTATGATGGCGCAACCTCTGAACAAATAGATAAAATCACAGAAATATTTAAAACCTATGACCATTTGGCCAATAATTTTGATGGCCCAAATTTAAGTCATTCAAACCCACTTTATCATAAAAATAATATCGTGAGCATCAACGAAAAAGCTGGGATTGAACCAGTCATCGTTGACCCACTACTTTATGACATGATCAAATCAGGTCTAGCACTTTATGATGAAACAGATGGCTACTTTAACCCAGCCATGGGACAGGTCATTGATATTTGGAAAGACCTCATTTTATCTGAATATATCAACCAAGAGATTCCTCAAAGTCTATTTGAAGATACAATGGCTTTGATCAACACTTATGAAGGCGATATCAACCCAGATGATATCATCTTAAATGATACAGATAAATCCGTTTATATTTCAAACCCAGACTTAAAGCTAGACTTAGGTGCTTATGCCAAAGGGTATGCGACTGAGTTAGTGAAAGAATATTTAATTGAACAAAATGTCGAACATTATATTGTTAATACTGGTAATTCAACCATTAGTTTAGGGACACACCCAGATGATGGTGAGATTGACCGACCACTATCGATTCGTATCCTAGACCCACTCAATCTATATCAAAACGGGACAGCAGGTCTCTTATACGTGAGAAATAAAAGCGTATCTACTTCAGGCAATAATATCCAATTCGTGACCTATCAAGGGAAAAGATATCACCATATCATTTCACCGTTTGAGTTAGTACCGATGGATTATTATAATTCAGTTACCTTACTGGGTGATGATGCGGGTATCTTAGATGCCTTATCAACTGCCTTATTCAATATGCCTTTAGACGATGCGAAAGTACTCCTTGACCATTTTGATGTGGAAGGTCTATTTTATATGCAAGATGGTTCGATTGAAACCTATAATATGACTTCTAAGTTTGAACAAGGTGATTTAATCGAAGAACGTACGGATTTAAGCACCCTTTATCTCATCTTAGGCGCAGTCATCTTACTAGGTGGAGGTACCGTGATTACCTTATCGTTATTAGAAAAGAAAAAACCTAAGGCGGTGAACGATGATGTCAAAGAAGAAGCGTGACAGTCTTTTAATTGGGACGTTACTGATTGTCTTTGGATTACTCTTTATCGTCACATCTACCTTACAAAAAAAAGGCGAGTTCGCCTATATCAAAGTGAAAAACCAAACGTTATTTTCAATTAATCTAACAGATGGTACGTTAAAAACAGACCCACTTGAAGTGGTGATTATCTCAACTGAGGCACCACGCATAGAGGATAATCTAATTTGGGTTAACGATTATGAGTTTTATGAATTAGAAATGGGTAGTGGGTTGGTACGCTATCAAACACGCGATGAAACCTACTATTACATTCAAGGGAATTTAGGGTATGTGGTGATTCTGTATGATCAATCTAAAAAACAAATCAAGATTGACCAAGAAACCTCACCTTATAATATTTGTAGCAAACAAGGTTGGTCTGACACCAAACCAATCATCTGCTTACCTAATTTTGTCACCATCGAATTTAATGACACAGAAGCGGATGTGAGTATTTAATGACCGTCAAAAAATTAGCTTTAATGGCCATCTTTACAGGGGTTGCCAGTATCATCAATATCTTTGAATCCTATGTTCAAATCATCCCAGGTACCGCATTTAAGATTGGTTTTTCCAATATCGTTACCTTAGTGATTATCTATATCTACGGACCCAAAGAAGCCATCACCGTTGTGTTACTGAGACTAGTGGTCACCGCATTATTCGCACCAGGGACCTTTAACTTTAATACGTTTATGTTATCCATATCTGGTGCCGTATTCTCATTGGTGATTCTAATCATCTTACACAAACTAGATGCATTCGGGATTACCGCAGTATCGACGGTATCATCCTTATTCCATGTCACAGGTCAGATCATCGCAGCTATATTCGTGTTTGCCGATGTGGTGGTGTTTTATGCCCCAATCATGCTGTTTGTTTCTATCCCAGCAGGGATTCTAACCGGTGTGATTGCAACCAAATTCTTAAGCGTGTCCAAGGACTTTTTCTTAGACAAAAAGTATTAAAAATAAGGATTTGAATCA
>CAKMJY010000034.1 GCA_927433595.1 uncultured Acholeplasmatales bacterium
AAGTTCAGGGAAATTTGCCCAACTGGTTTTTGTTACTTTGACTGCATCTTCATCATAACGTTCTGGTATGATGATTTGTGGACACAAGTTATTGCTTTGAAAACCAGTTGGGCAAAGTTCAGGGAAATTTGCTAGTAAATAATCATCATTGGCATAAGCAACACCAGCTATGCGGTATAAAGACTCTGTAACAATGCTCTTATCATTGATTTGCATTGGTACTTTCGCATTGTTCAAGACTCTAACCGATTCAACCCATATCCCAGAATTCATTTGGTTTCTTATCGCAACCCCTTCAGGTTGATTATCCACATGTTGAAATTCTGGTCTGGATGACCAAAAATAGCCTGTTTGTTTATTTAGAATCACAACTGAGAATGATTTCATTTCAAAATAGACCCTTAAATCATCATCTTCTAAAATAACCTCATAACCCAAGAATGTGAGTTCATCTGATGTATAGCTTAATGTAAAATTGTCGTGATAGTTATCTAGGATAGCTGGATCACTTTCATCCATTTGTGTATACCTTGAACTTTCTAGTAATAACGATTCAATATATGAAAAGTTATCATTTAGTTCAATCGCGTAATTAGAAGTTGGCGTCGCACCAGCTACGATGATGGTTGAAAATAAGCCAAATAATAAGAATACGACAGCATATTTAAGTTTAACCACGTGACGTCACCTCCCGGATGATATCTAAGAATACTTGTAGGATCTCAGATAATAGAATATATACGATTGCGACCATGACTAAAATCATAAGTGCTGTGAAAATCGTGATCAAAATATTTGAAATGGTTGTACGCATTTCATAGAAATGGATTTCTTTAACCATTACCATGAAGTAAACAACGGTAATACCAACCACAACATTAAAGATAAATGAGAAGATGAATGCTTCATTCAGTGTTAGACCATGTGACATCCATGCCAATATTGGTAATGCGATGATCATCGGTAATAATGCATAAGCACTCGATTGATAGACATCTCTTAATTTACCTTCCCCATCTCTAATAGAACAAACTAAGTAGTTTGCAACGACCCATAAGAAGAATGGGACAAAGATTGTAATGGTTTGTTGTAAGATATTAATTTCTGCAACAATTCTATCGTTGAATAAGAATGAGGTTGTGTAGATAAATACCAAATACATGGTATAGAAAGTCAACAAGTAGATAGTTGCTGATAAATTAGACGTTTTATTTTCACGCTTAATGCCATAATAACCATCATTTGGATTTCTTAACACATGGAATCCAAATAACAATTCATTATAGAGTGTAAAACGTTTCATATAGTGGTGTGATTTTCTAATTGGATACGTTACATAAGCCATCAATGGTACATAACGGTTCACAAATGCAAACAAGGCTAAACCGATTAATACATAGATTAACCAAGATGCGCTTGCAAGCAAGGCCGTGTTTCTAACTTCCCAGAACGCATTTGAATACCCTTCTTGATTTCTCGATAGCGCATAGTATAACATGGCTTCTTCGTATTCTGCTTTCGCAAAATGCGCATCCCCAATGCCTTTATTTGCTAAATCGAATAGTGCATTCATCTTTAATACTTCTTCCCAAGGTTCTAATGACTCTTCATATTTACCTTGTTGGTATAAAGTGAGTGCAGTATGAACTAAGTTCGCAAATCCAGTTGGTACAAATACTTGTAAAGTACTATTGGTCTTATCTAGTGCATAAATATTGTTTTTTGAGTCAACCGCAATCGAAGTAGGTGAATTAAACAACCCTTTAGTGTTGGTTGATTTATCTGGTCCACTGAATATGAATAAGGTTTGTCCTTCTTGTGTATATTCGGTGATGTACCCTTCAGCATTGATTGTAACAATCGTGTTGTTAGGTCCAACAAATACGTCGACTAGGTTATCAAATCCCCAGTTGGATTGGCTATAAACAAAGTTTGCAATGTTTAACTTTAAATACCCAGCTTGACCACGTGTAATCGTTAAGATTAATCCGTCTTTGTCAACAGCTGTGTTATAAAGAGGTTTTGGAATCATCTTAAACCATTCTCTTCGTTGTTGTTCATCGAATAGTAATGATTTAACGACATTGTCCCACGTGTTTGGAATACGGTTTGCACCAAAGAATCCAAAGAATTCGCCATCGTTTTTGTATACGGCTAACCCATTAATTGAACCTGCCAATAATAAGTACACGTTGTTACCATTGTCAGTCACGACTTTGGTTGGTTCAAATGTATCGGTTGGCGCAAAATAAACGGAGTTCGTTGGTCTTTCATAGGTCACAGTTCTAATGTATGAATTAGATGGGCTATCATATTCAAACTTAAATGCCTTTTTCAAGCCATAGTCTGATACATATAAAGCACCGTCCTTACCAACATGAACGCCTTGTGGGTCATCTAGGATGCCTTCACCAATGATCATGACCACTTCATCTTGTAAACTATATTTTAGGACACGACCATTTTTTGAGTCAGCGATATACACGTTATCGTCGCTATCGACTGTGATGTCTTCTGGTTCGTTTAGGTTTTCACCACCAAAACTGGATGTCACAGATAGTGGTAGATAAGCGTCTTGCGTTGGTACAATTCTACCTTGTACATTTGAATATGTAAATGTGTAATAAGGAATACCGTTTTCTGCTTTGGTTTGCTTCGTTGGGGCAATCAAGAAAACAAGCAATAAAATGGTTGTGATTAATAATTTCTTCATTATTTGATACCTGAGTGAGCCATCGTATTCATGACCTTGCTTTGTAAGAATATGAATAGGATTAAGTTAGGCACAAACATGATTAAGCTGGCTGCAGCAGCCATCCCTTGACCAGCGACATTATTGCCCGCTGCGCTGGTTAAACTCATCATGTAAAACGCCAATGTACGTTTTGACTCATCTGTTATAAATGTAATGGATGTCGATGTATCATTCCAAATTTGTTGGAAAGCTAAGATCCCGACGGTTGCAATCGCAGGTGATACGATTGGTCTGATGATGTGATAGAAAATTTGCATTTCTGATGCGCCATCAATTTTCGCACTTTCAATCAATTCATTTGGTGTTTGGTCTATAAATTGCTTAATTAAGAACATCGCAACTGGCATAACTGCTACTGGTAAAATATGTGCCCAGTATGTGTCGATGATCCCAAGTTGTGCAATGACTAAATACCTTGGAATTTGAACGGCAATCGGGACGAACATCAACGCTAATGTGTTGATTTCAAACAACATCTTCTTCCCTCTAAAGTGTAATTTAGATAAACCATATGCGGATAAAGCCGTAATCGTAATCGCGAAGAATACCCCAACACTTGTGATTAATAAGCTGTTAATCAAGTATCTTGAAAAAGGTACACCTGATGCCGATGAAAGACCAAAGAATTCGCCATCGTTTTTGTATACGGCTAACCCATT
>CAKMJY010000035.1 GCA_927433595.1 uncultured Acholeplasmatales bacterium
GATTTTCCGTTTAATTTTGACCACAGTTCATTTGATAGGTATGTTTGACCACAACCTATTTGATAGGTGTTATTTGTCAAAACCACAGTCTATTTTATAGGGCCTTTTTTTCTTTATTATTTCTTTGCTTTATAAATTCTGGATTTTTCTAATACACCAATTGATTGTGTAAATTCACCTTCGAGCGTTTTATCTAATTCTTCACCCAAAACTGTGAACTTAGAATCAATGGTATCGATATACCAAATCAACAGCGCTTCTGGTGTTGCTGGTTTTTTAGCTGCCCCGAAGTTTGGTAAACCGTGATGAGACAACAGGATATGACTAAGCATCAAGACATTTTCTTCTTTATCTAAACCAAGTAAAGTGGCTTTTTCCTTAATCTTGATCGCACCCATCACCAAATGCCCAATTAACTGGCCTTCAAGCGTGTATTCGCCACCTTCAAAGCCGCTTAATTCATCGACTTTGCAGATATCGTGCAAAATGATACCCCCATAAAGTAAATCTCTATTTAAGTATGGATAAATGGTTGAAAAGCTCTTCGCAATATCTAGCATGGTCTTTGTGTGATAGGCAATCCCACCAATATAGGCGTGGTGAAATTTCACCGCGGCAGGATACATATAAAAGGCATCGCGATAATCCGAATAAACCGCTTCTGTGATGGCTTTGATGACTGGGTCTTCAATTTCGCTTAAATAGCCTTCAATCGCTATTTTTAACGCTTTAATCTCAACTGGCGCATAGTCGTAGAACCCTTTTAATTCTTCTTTTAATAAAACAGGGTCTTTGATGTGTTCAAATATGCCTTCAAAGCTAATCACTTTGAATTGTTCCTTTTCGTTTGCGATATAAGATTCCACTTCAAAGTGGTAAGTTTTACCAAGTTCAATTTGGCGAGATTGTTCAAATGTCAGTTTAAGATTCTTTTTTTCACCATTCACTAATACCACATTCACATTTTGGAATTCTTGGCCACTATTCATGGTTTCTACTTTTGCGTTAAATGTCATCTTAAACCTCCTTTAAAAATATATACGCACCAGGTTTGTTCGCTAAGAAATGATCTTTAGATAATGCACATTCGCGCATACCATCAAAGATACACATGAAGCCTTCACCTGCTGGTAATAATTCATCTTGATATGTGTTCTTGAAAAATACTTTGATTTGTTGATTCAAGCCGGTTAATACAAACTGAATGGTAGATGTTTGAATACTTTGTTCAACGACTCTTACCATTTGTTTAATATCGGCAACCTGTCTTAATCTAAATAACTTATACGTCTTTCTAATACGAATTAAGTCTTTTAAAGACAGGACTAAATCTTCATGTAAGTCTCTTAATGTCCAATCGATTTGATTAATATCATCTGGTGACTTGTATGAGTTTTCAACACCTTTTTTGGTTCTTAAAAACTCTTGACCAGCATGGATAAATGGAACACCTTGTGATAATAATAAGAATGATAACCCTAATCTTGCATAGTCTTTAATCTTTTGTTCAGGTAGGTCTTTATTCAGTGCTTTTGCACGATCATAGAATGTATGATTGTCATGACATTCGATATAGTTAATAGACTGATTCGGATTAAAAAATCTATATTGGTCAACTGCACTACCAGTAAATAAGTAGAATAAATCTGCAGTAGACACTTTACCACCTAAGGCAAAGCCCAATGTGGATGAGAATGTGCCACCTTTAATTTGTTCTCTAAACGCATCATTGAAATGTGCAATATAAGGCATAAATTGTTGGTTACCCATGTGTGATCTTTTTTCTGGTGGCAATGTATTTTCCATCATCCAACCTTCGCCATACACAAATGCGCTTGGGTCAATCGATTTGACAAGGGCATCAACTTTATTCATGGTTTCAATGTCTAGTAATCCCATTAAATCGAATCTAAAGCCATCGATTTGATAGGTATGCATCCACCATTTAATAGAACTTAAGATAAAACGTTGTGCCATTGGTCTTTCTGTGGCAATATCGTTGCCACAACCAGATACTTCAGTCCTAATGCCTTTATCGTCAAATCTAAAGAAATAGCCTGGGACGATGCGTTCAAATGGGAATGTCCCCATGTTATAAACGTGGTTATAAACCACATCCATATTGACTCTAATACCAGCTTGATGGTATTGATCAATTAGGTGTCTTAATTCATTAATTCTTGCATAAGGATCATTTGGGTCTTTAGAGAACCAGCCTTCAGGGACATTATATTGACTTGGGTTATATCCCCAGTTATAAAGGAGGTCTTTCTTAACTTCATCCGTACCTTCAAAGTCATACACAGGCATTAACTGAATATGCGTAATCCCTAAGTCTTTGATGTGGTTGATCCCTTCATTTGGTAAATCTTCCGTTAACCCTGCATAAAGCCCTTTGTTTTTGGCTTTTGAGGTGTTAGAAATGGTATAGTCTCTGACCGATAATTCATAAATAACCGCATCGACTTTTCTACCTGAAAATTCAGGTTTTTCATGTTTGAAAGGGACAAATTTATCTTTATCGACAACATAGTTATAAGCCCCATTTGCGCTAGATGAAATGGCATATGGGTCAGTCGCCGTTTTAAATGTTTCGTTGACTCTCACACGGTAACGATAGCGATAACCATCTAGGTTACCATAAACTGTGAGTGCCCATACCCCGCGCTCTTGATATCTTAGGTCGATATACTGTTTGATGCCTTTAAGATCAATTAGCTCTAGTTCGATTTCTTTGGCAACAGGGCTCCAAAGCTTAAAGGTCGTTGAAGCGGCACTATAAGTGATCCCTAAGTCATCTTGATCATAGTCATACATCATGTCAAATAATTCAGTTCTAACGATTTTACCGGTTCTAAGGAATGATTGATTTCTACTTTCATCGTAGACCATATAGTTTTGATTCAAATAGATGGTATCATTGATTGAACAAGAATATTTGGTCTCAACACCTAAGTTTTGAGATTTAATGATGGTTAAGCTAATCTTTTGAAATTCATTTTCTAGGGTAAACTTCTTGTGGTCATTATCAAAGGTTCTTGGGACTAAAATGGTGATGAGATTAAACCCATCTAAATAGGAAAAGAAATCACTTTTCATGGCTAGCCTCTTTCTTTAAGACGTATGCTTTTAAAGCATCATATGTATTGTCTAGTTTTTCTTCTAAGACCAATAAGACCATTTCATCTAAATACTTTTGAACCCATGCGCCTTGTTTCTTTGGAATTAGGTTAAGTAAATCAGATGCTCTTAGTTTTAGGTCCATCGCACTCTTGACTGGTAAGGTTTCAAATCGTTTCTCTAAACTGCTCTTTTGGAATGCACTATAGCCTAACAAGAAGGATACCTTATTAGACAATATTGAAATCTCTAGACCATAGGTATACAAATCTAGGTTAGTTAATTCACGTTTTTGATTTACCAGTTCGACCACTTTTTCATACTTGTTTCTAGCAATGTTTGAAAACTTCCATTCACTAGGTACAGACCCATTTAAACTAAAGCATAGGCTAAAGAATGAGTCAATAAATAGTGGATCTTTTTGTGTATCGACGATGTATTTAATCCCTTTTGATAAACCTGGTAGTACTTCGGATATTAAAGTTGTATCTAGGGTTTTAAGTGCTTTTAATTGATGTGGTTCTCTTAATACTTTTAATGTTTCATTTAAGATGCGTTCTTTCGCAATATTGTTCAACAATAAGCGATTATCTGCCATGCTTTGTCTGGTATCCTTTTCAATTTGGAACCCTAACTTAGACTGAAAATAAACGGCTCTTAAAATCCTTAATGCGTCTTCTTTAAAGCGTTCATCGGGATTGCCGATTGCGCGAATGATTTTATTTTTAATGTCATCTTTACCACCGACAAAATCAGATATTTGTAAGACGTCATTCATGACCAAACCATTGATGGTAAAGTCTCTTCTTTGAACATCTTCTTCGACTGTCACAACCGGAATGACTTCTTCTGGGTGTCTGTTGTCTAAATAAACACCATCTTTGCGATAAGTGGTTATTTCAATAGAATACCCTTCTTTTGGGATACTCACAGTGCCATATTGAAGACCTGTTGGTTTAGCCTTAAAAAGCTTCATCACATCATATGGATTCGCGTTCGTTGTAATATCAATATCATTACTATCTTTTCTCATTAAGTAGTCTCTGACACAACCACCTACGAAATAAGCTTCGTATTTATTTTTCTTTAAAGTCCTTAGGACATAGAGTGCATCTTTAATTGTTGCCATGTTAATCACCTTACATATTATATCATAATATGCCTTAAATAACGAAAAACAACAGTCATTTTTAAGACTGTTGTTCGTTTTCTTCAACCGTTTTCACAGTGGTTTTTGTAATCAATACTTGGTCAATGCGCTTTTCATCCATTTTTTCTACTTTTAAGGTAAATAAATCAAATGTTAAGATGATTTCGTCTTGTTCATCGGGTATGTAGCCGATATGCGATAAGATAAAGCCGGCGATGGTTTCATAAGAGTCATCTTCTGGCATTTCGATGTCTAGTGCTTCATTGACTTCTTCGATTGATAATAACCCATTAACTAAATATTCATTTGGTCTTATTTCTTTAATGTCAGATACATCATCGTCATATTCGTCATAAATATCACCCATGATTTCTTCGATTAAGTCTTCAATGGTAACAATCCCTTGGAATCCGCCGTATTCGTCTACTAAGATACCCATATAGTTTTTAGACGCTTGAAGTTCTCTAAACAAGGCATTGATTTTCTTTCTAGCTGGAACAAAATAAGGCTTATTCATAATGGCTTTTAAATCGATATTTTCAAAACCAACTTTTCTAGCCGCTCTGAATACATCTTTGATATAAACAATCCCGATGATATCATCTGGTGATTCATCATAAATCGGGATACGTGAGTAGTTTTCTTCAATCATCTCGTCGATGGTATCTTGAGAAAATTCGTTGATATCTATCATAAACACTTCGGTTCGAGGTGTCATAATTTCTTGTGCAGTAATGTCATTAAATTCAAATATGGAGTTGATCATTTCGGATTCTTCTTCATTGATACCACCAGACTCAGCAGATGACTCAATTAAAGAAATGATTTCCTCTTCGGAATACGATTCAACATCCTCATTCGGGTTGATTCTAAACAATCTTAAAAAAACGTTAGTTGAATGTGCTAAAATCCAGACAAATGGCGCAAATATCGTCATCATAAAACGAATCATTTTATACGTGTTAAATGCGATGGCTTCCGGATGTTTTAGTGCAATACGTTTCGGCACTAACTCCCCTAATACAAGGGTGAATAAAGACAATACGATCGTGACCACAACAAATGCAATCGCATCTGATGCTTGTAGAGATAAGCCTGTTTTTGCAATCAAAACGCCAATATCATCTGCTAAAAATCTTGCAGCTGAGGCACTTGAGAAAAAACCTGCCAGTGTGATCCCTACTTGGATCGTCGGTAAAAACTTTTGTTGATTTGAAGAAAGTGCTAAGACCTCTTTAGCCTTATTGTTGCCATCTTCAATCATCATTTTCAATTTATTTTTGTTTACTGAAACAAACGCCATTTCGGTTAAAGCGAAAAATGCATTTGTTAAAATTAACACAACCAATAATAAGATTATCAGCGGTAGTTCCATAGTGTTTTCAATTCTCCAATCTTGAGAAAAATTATAGCATTAATTCATGAAAATGTCAAAGTTTTCAACGATTTTGGCTTATTAAGACAAAAAAAGAAAGCACATTTTACTGTGCTTACTTCACTTTTGGATGTTTTTTGAATAAGAATGTTGCAAACGCTACATAAAGTATGACCAAAATACCTAGTGATATTAGCGCTTGAGTGATGCCTTGTGGCGCAAAACTTGCAATCAACAAAATTGGTAAACCGAATAAAATAGCGGTCGTTGTACCAGTAACCAAATCGGTTGCTGCTGGTGTTTTATAGTATGGGTCAACTTCTCTTAATAACGCAATCCCAGTGGATGCTGTACCGGTTAACATACCATACATCCCAGAGAACCCTTCAAGTGGGTATTCTTTATAAACACGCTTGGTTAAGTGATGCATATAGAACATGGTTGCTGCACCACCCACGGATGAAATCAATAGGAATGCAATCCATATGTTATTCTTAGATAAGTCTTCAAAATTGATCGCTAAAATAGAGGATACCACCATCACATCAAACACAACACCAGCGATGCGGTTTAACATAAAGTTGTTTGGATATTGTCTGGTCATCAAGCCTGTTTTTCTTAAAAAGACAAAGAACTTTTTAGACAATAACGCAATCATCATACCGAATATGAAGTTAAATCCCCAAATAAGAGAGTTTAGCATCTTATAGGCAGTTGGATTCAGTGATACCAATTGTGACAGACCAAACATGGTCAATAACGTTAAGCCATAAACCGCTAAGATTAAGGCGATTTGAACCGTTAATTTATCCATTGATTCTGCAACCGGAATTTCATCTGGTGCTTCGATTTCTTGAAGTGAGGTCAGTGTCGATTTCTTTTCTTCGCCACTTACCTTAAGTTTCTTAAATTTATTGAGATAGAACACACCACCGATGGATGCCCAAATGAACCCCATAGATGCCATGGCTAAACCATAAGACTGACCACCAGCAAACCCGTTTGGATCAAATGTTTCATAAATGACCCCGAAGTTATTGGCTTGCCCTGGACCTTGTCCAAATCCAAATGGTAATAGAATACCAGTTGCTAACCCTGGACCAGTTTGAAAGACTGGCATAAACGTATAGGCTAAGATAAATGTAATCCCAATCCCGATAATACCTTGTAATAAATAAGTAGAGACAATCACAAGCCCGTTATAATAACTATGCGCACGATTGGTCTTAATCTCTAGCTTCTCATTGACCTTTAGTCCCATCGCAATGAACCCTAATGCAAGGGTATGATATGTGATTAGGTTTAAGAAATTGTTGAATGCAATGATGCCTGACTCTGTGACTAGAAAACCACTCACAGCCATTGGTCTTACCACGATTTCTTTAATCAGTAATCCAATTAAACCAGCGATGACTGCAGTCGGTAATAAGGATTTCCTGAAAATAGGAATTTTTCTTCTAATGATATTACCAAATAATAGCAATATCCCTAGTATAACGAAATAAATAATTGGACCCCATGTAGCAAAAGACTCATAGTTCTGAATCATAATTCAACACCCTCTTTTGGTAAGTTTTAGCGAATAAAACATATTTTAAAGCAGAGAATCTTTCATCACCAGTAAAGAAATAAGTTCGTTCTAACTCTTTGTGGTAACAAATTAATGTGGTTGCGTATTGTACTGCAGGTAGAATGTCTTTATAGTACCATACTTGAAGTTCACCATCGACGGTAAATGTAAACCGGTCATAATAGAGTTTTAACTCAGTTTGACCTAGCTTGATTTGTTTTCTACCCTTTAATTCGTTTACTAATCCTGTTTCTGTGAAAAGTGGCGCTTCTGGTTGGTCATCAATGGTTTTTTCAACAATGCTCACCTGATGATTATACCAACCAATGGTATCAGGATAAAACTTAGTACCCCCGATATTTTCAAATAAACCATATTGATTATATCTTATGTGCAGGTTAGAATCTCTTTCGAAAACCTCATCACCTTTTGAATAAATGGTGCCCAAACGATTGGTCTCAGGCGAGACAAAGAATGCACGTTCAATATACTCGGCTTTATCTTTACCTCTAAATGGTCGTTTATGTTCTGCTTGCATGTCAAAATCATTGACCGCAAGCTCTTGATTGAGTTTATAATAAATGTCATCTAGGCTCAAGTCTTTATATTCATCGTATGTCCAAGTTGAATATACATAACCCCTGACTTTACCACGTCTTAATTTCTTCGACCATCTTGGTGAGGTCAAATACCCACCTTCAATACGGTAGATTAAGACCGGTAATTTTAACAGTTTTATGAGCTTCGTGATCGAATAAGGCATATACATCATTTTCCCACTAAAGGTACGATTGCCTTCTGGGAATATCCCAATAGAGCCACCCGAACGGGCAACCTTAATCATATTTTTAACGGTTTCTGTGTCTGCTTTATATTTGGATTTTGAGATTGGTTGAACTAAGTATGAAATGATTTTTGACACGACTGGAATCGCAAATAACATGTCAGATGCGACATAGTAAATGGGCTCTTTAAATGATAGACTGACAAAAAACGGGTCCATATTCATGGTATGATTACCAAGAATTAAGTAAGGACCTTTAACGGCTTTATTTTTATATATTCTCGCCCAATAGCGATATCTAATCCATAATCCAATGCGGAATAACGGTCTGAACAATATGGCGAATAGCACGTGTCTAAATCTTTTTTTCATTGGACCTCCAATAATGATATAATGGGTTCGGTGATGAATATGATTTATTTAGCGAAATCAACTCAATCGGAACTAATCATTGATAAGTCAAGGTTTATCACAAACTTATATGTTGTGACGCAAATTGACGATGTTCATACTTATCTAAAAGACATTAGAAAAATCCATAAAGACGCCAATCACTACTGTTATGCCTACATCATTAGAGACGGGCGTGAAGTAAAAGCGAGTGACGATGGTGAACCAGCTAAAACCGCTGGTGTACCTATACTTGAGGTGTTAAAACACCATGATTTAACCGATGTACTTTGTGTTGTTACAAGATACTTTGGTGGGATAAAACTGGGTGCTGGTGGCTTGATTAGAGCATATACCAACAGTGTCAGTCATGCGTTATCTGAAACAGACTTCTTATTAAAAGAAAAACGTTCTATTGCAGAAATTGAACTGCCTTATGCGTTATATGATACTTTCAGTTATCAACTCAAAGATCACATCACCATCATCGATCAACAGTTTGCGGTTGATATCAAATTAACGGTGATATTAAACGGGATTACCTATGCCGAAATCAAAGATAAGTTTCATAAGGTAAAACTAACCGATTTGGGTGAAACCATCGTGGATATACCTTTAGAATAGATTAAAGACGCGTTCAACAAAACTGGCAACCAAATGAGCCCCAACTAAGGCAATCAAGATATAAAATGATCGGATTTGCCAAATGGCATTTGGTTTAAAGGCTTTTTCAAAGTTAGATGCTTTTAGAATCTCAATGATCCAAAAAGCACTCACTACTAGTGTTATAAAATAAACATAATTATCCATATAACCCCCAAGCGCTTATGCGCTTTTTTTATTTTGTCCCAAATAGTCTATCGCCACAGTCACCTAAGCCTGGTACGATATACCCTTTTTCGTTTAATTTTTCATCCATTGCTGCTAAGTAAATATCGACATCAGGATGATCTGCTTGAAGACGTTTAACCCCTTCAGGACAGCCTACTAGGCCAACAAATCTAATGTCGGTTGCCCCACGTCTTTTAACAATCTCAATGGCTGCTGAAGCAGACCCACCAGTTGCAAGCATTGGGTCAACGATTAATACAGCACTTTCTTTGATATCGGTTGGGAATTTCGCAAAGTACTCGTGTGGTTCTAAGGTTTCTTCATCACGGTATACACCAACATGACCAATTTTAGCACTTGGAATGATGTTGTGAATACCTTCAACCATACCTAAGCCTGCTCTTAATATAGGGACAATGACCACTGGTTTTTTAAGGACATAACATGTCGTTTCTTGGATAGGTGTTTCGATTTTTTTTGGAACAGTTTCAAAATCTCTGATGATATATCGTAGCACTGTGTTTTCAACGTCCCCTAGGATATTGGTTAAGTGATAAAACCCTTCATACCATTCCTGCGCTTGGCTTTATCGCGCATATGGATACCAGCCCTGATATGAGTGGCCAGGGAGTGAATGCTCAGATAATTGAAGATT
>CAKMJY010000036.1 GCA_927433595.1 uncultured Acholeplasmatales bacterium
AGTAGGTAGTCTATCATTTCATCTATGATCTTTGTATCTCTTTTGGCATAACAAAGCATTGATACCATCATCGCAACCACACAGATATCATCTTCAATGAAGGTATCTTTGTGCCACATATTTTTAATGATGGTATCAATGCTTTGTTATGCCAAAAGAGATACAAAGATCATAGATGAAATGATAGACTACCTACTACTAAAACAAATGAAGACAGATGGTGGTTGGAATTGTGCTTGTTTGCGTCACGAGACGCAACATAGCTCAATTAACACAACCTTATCTGTCTTAGAGGCTTTTAGAGATTATAAGCACTATGGATATACCAATCGATTAGCCTTACTAGAACAACCCAATCAAGATGGCATAGAGTACCTTTTAAGAAAGAGACTATACTTAAGAGAAACAACCAATGAACCAATCCTATCTTATGTCACAGATATTCATTTTCCGATTAGATGGCAGTATGATCTGTATAGGGGATTAGAGTATCTTGCGTCTATAAATTATAGAGTAGATTCACGTATGAACCAAGCACTGGATATCGTTAAAAAGAGTTTTAAGAATGGCCTTTCAAAAGCTGGTCCTAAGTACAGTGGAAAAACACACTTCAAACTAGATAAAGATACTGTCATCAAGATGAATACACTGAGAGGATTATCTATCCTCAAAGTGTACGATAGGGCGCTTTACAAAGAGTATGTTAGTATGCGTATTATAGATTGATTATGATAAATATGTAAAAAACAGGGGTAAAAAATCACAAATCAATGAAATTTAAAATATTGTTCAAAATTACTGTGATACTTAATGATTATTTTATACGTTAGTGATAGAATCACACTGTCTTATAGACAAGGAGTGATTCATAATGGGATTCGAAAAGAAAGATTTTCAAAAAGGCAGTTCAAAACCTGGTTTTACATCAAGCAAATCTACTCAACCAGTCAGCACAGCTAAACCTGCTCCAGCTAAAGTAGTAGCAACTAAACCAGTCCAAACCACACCTAAAAAAGTGGTTGCTGGCGTTAAGAAATAAGAAACAGACAGAAAAAATCACTCGTCACCATTTGGTAGACAACTAAAGCGTATTTACCCTAGCTCAGTCAAACTCTGAGCTAGGGTTTTAATTTTTATAAGTGTTTAATTCTATTTTTCATCGTTTTAATTCCAGGTTACATGTTATAATTAAGTTACATTATTTATTAATCCATTTAATTTGAGGTGCAGTATGAAAGACACAGAAAGAAAGATATTGCTTGCGGCAACAAAACTATTCTCTGAATATGGTTACGCAAGTACATCAACCAAAAAAATCGCAGACCTTGCAGGTGTGAATGAGTTAACCATATTCAGACAATTTAAAAGTAAGAGTAATCTCTTACAATCCGTGATCCATCATAACTCATTTGAAGGGTATATAGTCGATAAGATTTCACATGAAATCACCAATGACGTTAAAAAGGACATTGAAATATTCACCCACACTTATTACCTATTCTTGAAGAACAATATTAAGATGTATTTAATTCAAGTTAGAGAAACAGATGATACCTCTAAACGCTTTACCAATACCATTGAATATACCGCATTCATGAAACGCTACTTTCAACAGAAAAAAGAAGAAGGTACATTCATTGGAGATCCCAATTTGGTTGCAACTTCAATTGTCTCCATGGTAATGGGTATATTTACACTAAAAGTGTATGCACCAGAGATTTATCATGATACAGATTACCATGACCTCATGAACATATTCATTGAAAACCTCATTAAACTTTACACCAGATAAAAATATTGCTAACCCGCAATATTTTTTTTTGAAATTTCTATGAAAACGCTTGTATTTTCAATTTTACTTTGTATAATGTAAGTAAGTGCTTACACGTATTATAAAAGAAAGGACGGGCGTAATGAAACAAAAATTAATCACAACAGAAGCTTTTGTTGCTAAGATGACAGATGGCGCAAGCATCATGGTGGGTGGCTTCATGAACATTGGGACACCACTTGGGATCATCGATGAAATCGTTAAATCCGATTTAAAGGATTTAACCATCATATGCAACGATGCTGGCTTACCAGGGGTGGGTGTTGGTAAACTCATCGATGCTGGTAAAGTTAAAAAACTGATTGCATCTCATATTGGTTTAAATCCAACTGCTGGGAAGAAAATGCAAGCAGGTGAATTGGAAGTAGAATTAATCCCTCAAGGGACAATGGCAGAACGCATTCGAGCAGCAGGCACTGGATTAGGTGGATTTTTAACCCCTACCGGTAGAGGTACGATTGTTGCAGAAGGCAAACAAATCATTCAAATGGATGGACAAGACTATCTACTAGAAAAACCGTTAAAGGCAGCCATTGCCATAATCGGATTAAAGTTACGTGTTGTTTTTGAATAAACGAGGTTGCCTTTCTTATCGACTTGATGACCTATGATAATGGCAAAGTCTGC
>CAKMJY010000037.1 GCA_927433595.1 uncultured Acholeplasmatales bacterium
AGAGATGGAAGGTATCTTAGGGTCAGCCGCGAGATATCCTACCGCTAATATCAACGCCATGAGCCAATTACCATGGACAGTTG
Source organism: uncultured Acholeplasmatales bacterium (assembly GCA_927433595.1). Classification (GTDB taxonomy): domain Bacteria; phylum Bacillota_I; class Bacilli_A; order Acholeplasmatales; family UBA5453; genus Paracholeplasma. The sequence continues at coordinate 84 of CAKMJY010000037.1, forward strand.
CTGAATACGAAAAGTTAAATGAATCATGGCAATGGGCTCATGGCATCATGATCTTAGACCAATCCGATAAAAAAGATGCGGCTTGGGAATATCTAAAATGGTGGACTGAAACAGACACACAAGTTAGATTTGGTAGAGAGATGGAAGGTATCTTAGGGTCAGCCGCGAGATATCCTACCGCTAATATCAACGCCATGAGCCAATTACCATGGACAGTTGCTGAATACGAAAAGTTAAATGAATCATGGCAATGGGTTAGAGGTATACCTGAAGTACCAGGCAGTTATATGACTGGTAGACACTTAGACAATGCACTAAGATTAGTCATTAACGATGACGCGAATCCGAGAGAAGCCATCTACGATTACGTTCAAATCATCAATGAAGAAATACAAAAGAAACGAAACGAATTTGGCTTAGATTAGGAGGGGTATTGTGCAGGCAAATGCAATGAGTAAAATTCCAAATAAACGCAAGATGCTCGCTAAAGAAATCAAAAGACATAAGCATTTATATATATTAATGGCACCTTATGCACTTTTATTCTTTACGTTTACAATCATCCCTGTTTTTATGTCTTTAGGAATTAGTTTTACCTATTTTAACTTACTTGAAGCACCGCGCTTCATCGGGTTAGAGAATTACATCAAATTACTACTGAATGACGATGAGTTCATCATCGCCATCAAAAATACATTAATTCTAGCGGTTGTTACAGGGCCGGTATCTTATTTGATGGCCTTTGTATTCGCTTGGTTAATCAACGAATTAAAACCAAAAATGAGAGCATTTATGACATTAATATTCTATGCGCCTTCTATTTCAGGGAATGCATATTTAATGTGGCTCATCATTTTCTCAGGGGATATCCATGGGTATGCGAATGCCTTTTTGGTTAAGTATGGGTTTATTGATAATCCGATTCTTTGGTTAAAAGACCCAGATTATATCATGCCTGTCATCATTATAGTTCAATTATGGTTAAGCTTAGGGGTATCATTCCTATCCTTTATCGCCGGGCTTCAAAGTGTCGATAAGACGCTTTATGAAGCAGGCGCAATCGATGGGATTAGAAACCGTTGGCAAGAATTATGGTTCATCACATTACCAAGTATGAAACCACAACTATTGTTCGGTGCCGTTATGCAGATTACAACGAGCCTTGCGATTGCAGAAGTATCGATGCAATTGGTCGGGTTCCCATCTGTTCAATACGCAGGGCACACCATTGTCACGCACTTGATAGACTACGGTTCAACCCGATTTGATTTGGGTTACGCCAGTGCGATTGCAACCATATTATTCTTAATCATGATGAGTGCTAACTTATTCGTAAGAAGCTTCTTAAGGAGGTTAGGTGACTAATATGGCGAAAAAATTTATAAAACGCACCAGAAAACTTAACCGTTCTTTAGGTGGCGACATCTTCTTAATGGGCTTACTAATGATCTTTGGGTTGTTCTCAGCCTATCCACTGGTGATGACGGCATCTAATGCATTCAAACCACTGGATGAACTATTTAGATTCCCACCAACATTATTACCAAGAAATATCACATTTGACAATTTTAGAGACTTATCTGAATTAATGGAAAACTCTTGGGTACCATTCTCAAGATACTTCTTTAATACGATATTTATCACATTAACAGGTACTGTTGGTCACGTGTTGATTGCATCAATGGCAGCTTATCCACTCGCTAAATATAAATTCCCAGGGAAGACTATTTTCTTTACCCTTGTTGTTTATAGTTTGATGTTTGCGCCACAAGTAACAGCAACACCTAACTACATCATCATCTCAAAGATTGGGTTGATTGATACACCGTTTGCAATCATCTTACCGGCGATTGCGTCATCATTAGGGTTATACTTGATGAAGCAATTCATGACACAAATTCCAGATGAACTATTAGAATCTGCGAAGATTGATGGCGCAAGCGAGTACCGTATATTCTTCCAAATCGTGATGCCACTGGTTAAACCAGCTTGGTTAACCCTAGTCATCTTATTATTCCAAAGATTATGGACAACAGATGGTGGGGCATTCATCTTCTCAGAAGAATGGAAACCAGTATCTTATGCATTAAGACAAATCGCTCAAGGCTCAATTGAACGAGCTGGTACGATTGCAGCAGTATCATTTGTTATGATGATTGTCCCTGTGACATTCTTTATCCTCTCACAATCTAGAATTGTTGAGACATTTAGCCATTCTGGTATGAAATAGGAGGTATTTACATGAAATTATTTGCTTTAGTCTCATTACTATTTACCCTACCTATTCAACTTAGTACTGTGACTTACAATTACTCATATTATGGCGAGGTAATTCATTCCGCGCCTGGTATGACTTATGCAACTTACTTTAATGCGCAAACCTTAGGCGTTTCTTTAGGTGCGCCAGAAGATATCGTGGTTAAAGATGATTTAATCTACATGATTGATTCTGTCAACAATCAAGTGGTTGTAATAGATGAAGATTTCAATAAAGAGGCAGTCCATACAACATTTGGTTATACTCAAGCCTTTTTATCTAAACAAGAAGCCGGTTTTGATCCAATACCGACAACCATCAGTAAAGCACTAGGGTTAGAAGTGACGGATAAAAACATTTATATCGCAGACACAGGCAATAAACGCATCTTAAAGTTAAATATGAATTTTGAAGTCGTAGATATCTTTGATGATGTCGATGACCCAACGTTTGATGAACTAGATTTTGAACCTAGCAAGATAACCGTGGATTCAACCGATAGAATGTATGTGATTGCGAAAAACGTATATGAAGGCATCATTGAGTTATCACCAGAAGGTGAATTTAATCGATTCACTGGGGTGAATCCAATTAAGCTAACCCCTTATGAAATATTCAGAAGAAGTTTAATGACCGAAGCACAATTGGCACAGTTAAAACTATTCTTACCAACTGAATATACCAATTTAACCATGAATGAACGTAGCTTCATTTACGCCACATCTAGACCATCGACGAATAGTGCTGAAAACACAATTCAGCTGATAAATCCAAAAGGGATAGACGTTATCAAACGTACTGGTTATCATCCACCAATGGGCGATATTCATTATGTGGAAGGTGCGAATAATCACGTCATTACCGGGCCAAGTTTATTAACCGATATCGCTTATACTGATCACGGTATATTTACCGTATTAGACCAAAAACGTTCGAGGTTATTCACCTACGATAAAGAAGGTAACTTACTTTATATCAATGGTAGTGAAGGTCAACAAAGTGATAAATTCACTGAAGGTAACGCCATCGCCTATATGGGAGATGACTTACTCGTATTAGATAGAAAATCAAGAACAGTCATTGTTTACCGCTTAACTGAATTTGGGGCATCGATTAATCAAGCAGTTGCCTTAGAAGATGAAGGCGATTACGATGGTGCAGCCAATATTTGGCGTGATGTCTTAGTTTTAAACACAAACTATGAAGTATCTTATAACGGGATTGGTAGATATTATTTAAGAAATGGGAACTTTAAAGAAGCGATGACTTACTTTAAACTCGGTCATGATAAGTATTACTACTCAAAAGCATTTAAGGAGTATCGAAATGAAATCGTTAGAGATAACTTTGGGTTCATCATGGCAGGTGTCGTAGGGATTACTGCAGGATTGATTTACCTAAAGATTAGGAAGACCATCAAGAATGGAGGTACCGTTTTATATGAAGACTAAATGGGCCTCGATTAGAAATGATTACTTAAGCTTTCCTAAGTATGTCTTATTCCATCCATTTGATGGATATGATGATTTAAAACGCTATAAAAAAGGCAAAATGAGTGTCGCGATTGTATTCATCTTGTTATATGCCTTTTTAAGAATATTCACGTATCAATATGAAGGTATTTTGATCAACGATCGAAATCCAATCATGTTGAACTCATTAGAAGAAATATTCTCAGTTATCTTATTGATTAGTTTATTCACAGTTGGTAACTGGTCTGTGACGACCTTAATGGAAGGCAAGGGTTCTTATAGAGAAATACTAATTGTAACAGGCTATGCCTTATTTCCGTTAGTGCTAATCGGCTATCCAGCCGTTATCATTTCAAACTTTTTAACACTAGAAGAAATGGCATTTTATACGCTTGCAATGGGCATTGCCTATGCTGCAACCGGATGGATGTTATTCATGGGGATACTCAATATCCACAACTATGGATTATTCAAAACATTATTCGCATTCATACTAACGTTTGTTGCGATGGCGGTCATGATGTTCATTGGCCTACTGTTCTTTGATTTAATCCAACAATTCATTTCATTTATAGCATCAATTATAGACGAGCTATCACTACGATATTAGAAGGAGGATGCGTATGAAACGTAAAATATGGATTGGCATTCTTTTGATATCTTTTGGTATCTTAGTTTATCAATTTACATTTAAATTAAAGGTTAGCGCATTGGTTGACCAAGACTTAATCAGCTTTGATGAAAGCATGTTTGTCGATGCCATGACGTTAAGTGATCCAAATAAACTGGTCGGATCCAATAGTGATTTTGAGCTATATCTAGATGAAACCACCTCATACTTTAAAGTCATTGACAAAAGAAGTAATGAAGTTTGGGCATCTAACCCTAGCATCCCAGATCCAATGGCATCAGACCCAGGAGCAAGTATCACAAACACAGCTATAGAAAAACAAAAAGCAACCCTAGAGGTACAATATGTCAACGATAAAGGTTCATTAACCTTAGTTAACAACTATAAGCTTTCTATTTCACATCCAGAGAGTATGTTAGCTGAAGCAGGTGAAAGAACCTATAAAATCAGATATATCGACAATGGCTTCCAAGTCCTATATAACTTAGAGGATTTAGAAGTAGATTACTTGTTTTTCCCAAAATACGTTGAAAAAGACGTATTTGAAGCATTAGAACAATTTGACTACTTAAAGACTTTAGCCTATACCGGTTATGATGAAGTTAAAGAACTATACTTCATACCGGACTATGAAGGCATTAGTGGTAATGTTATCAAACGATTATACCCAATCTTCTATGATGAATTAGGGTATACCAGAGAACGTGCCATTGAAGAAAATGCGCAATATGGCTATATCGAAGAATACGATAAAGTCAAATTCCAAATTGGCGTTGAAGTGACATTAACCAATCAAGGTGTAAAAACAGCAATCATAAGAGACTCGATTGCTGAACAAGGCGAATTTAGAATATCTTCTATTTCACTATATCCTTTATTCGGGACTGCCATCAATCAAAAAGATAACGCTGAAACAGAAGGGTATATTGTCTTACCAGATGGCTCAGGGGCAATCATAGAATTCAATAATGGTAAGTTCTACCAAAATCCATATAGAAAGCATTTATATGGTCAAGATTTAGCGTTGTTACCTTATAAAATGAGAGAAGAACAACAAGATATTACCTTACCGCTTTATGGTATGGTTAAAGATACTGCTGGCTATGCTGCGATTATCACTAAAGGGGATGCCATGGCAACCATTAGTGCAGACGTGTCTGGTAGAATCGATTCCTATAATAAAGCTTTTACCACATTTGATTTAAGAGAATCTGAGTCAATTACCTTGGGTTCTGGCTTTAATGCGTATGGGTTAACGCTATGGACGAGACCAATTGTTAAAACCGATTTTGAAGTGAGCTATACATTTCTAAATGGTAGTGATAACTCCTATGTTGGGATTGCGAATACGTACCGAGATTATTTGATTAATACACTTGGTATGACACCTAAAGACCAAACCACGAAAACGGTATTAACTACTGAGTTTTTAGGAGCATACGATAAGAAAGAATTTTTCTTGGGTGTACCTTATCACACAACCAGAAGTTTAACCACATTCAAACAAGCAGAGAAAATCATTAACCTGTTACAATCAGAAGGGTTAGATAACCTCAATGTCATTTATACAGGGGTATCCAATGGTGGTTTATCTTCATCGATTGAGACTAAGTATAAAGTAGAAAAAGCATTGGGCGGTGAATCTGGATTAAACCGATTTACAGACCATATGAGTGCATTAGGCATTGATGTTTATCCAAGTATCAATGTTGCAACCGCAAGCAGTTATAGACGTTTTTCTGATCAGTATACGTATACATCAAAACGTTTAAACAATGACCAATCTAGATTGTTCGATTATCATATCCCATCAGGATTACCATATTCAGAAACGACTTATATGCATAGTGGATCTGACTTTATCATTAATCCAGTATATTACCAAGCCATCTATAATAAACTCATCAAAGATTTTAACAGCGATAAGTTTGCTTTACCATACATAGGGGCACAATTAGCGGGTAGCTATGATCGTAGTGGGATCGTATATCGTCAAGATGCGTTATTCCTGCAACAAGCTTTATTAGAAAATGCAGAAGAAACGTTCGCAATGAAAAACCCAATGGGATTTGCGATGCCTTATGCAAACTACATCACAGACTTACCAACTGAAACAACCCTTTATTCCATCATCGATGATCAAATCCCACTGGTACAACTTGTATTATCAGGGTTAGTGGATTATGCATCGGATGCGATTAACTTATCGTCTACTAGAAGTACACAATATAACTTCTTAAAGACCATTGAGACAGGATCAAACTTGAAGTATACATTGACACATGATGATTCAAGAGAACTACTCAATACAGAATACAACATGTATATGTCTACTTATTACATGAACTGGGTCGATGTCATGAGAAGTCAAGTCACTGAAATTGATGCGTTAAATATTCATGAGGGTAGATTAGTCAATCACGAGAGAATTGCCAACAATGTTTATGTTGTAACGTATTCAAATGGCGTTGAGATTGCACTAAACTACAATTTATCCAGCTACAATTACTTAGGACAAACCATCCAACCGATGGATTATCTCGTGTTAGGAGGTATGTAAATATGGAAACAACTAAACCTCTTAAACAAAGAAAACAGTCTAATATGAACAGTTATAAAAAACAAAAAACCATTTGGGGGATTATTTTCTTAACCCCTTGGTTGATTGGTGTATTATTCTTGTTTGGCTTACCACTGTTTGAATCATTTAGATATTCATTCTATAAACTTGAAGCTGGATAAATTGTAGTTTAGTGCAATCTCAACTGAAATTGATGCGTTAAATATTCATGAGGGTAGATTAGTCAATCACGAGAGAATTGCCTACAATGTTTATGTTGTAACGTATTCAAATGGCGTTGAGAT
>CAKMJY010000038.1 GCA_927433595.1 uncultured Acholeplasmatales bacterium
ACGTTTGTCGCTAACTTGATGAGTCCTGCTGGCCCTTTACTACCATTTGATTTAACACTTGGTGTACTGGCAACCTTTTTATCGGTATTATCACTTGCCTATATTAAAAACAAATATATTGCGTTACTAGCACCAAGTATATTTAATGGCTTGTTGGTAGGGTTATCGCTATATTTGGCACTAGATGTCCCACTATTATTGGGTATATCAACGGTTGCATTTGGTGAGTTTGTGGTGACCTACGTTGTTGGTCTACCACTATATAAAATCCTAAGTCAAAACACAGGATTCAAATCATTATTCGAAAAATAAAACACCTAGGTGTATTGGATAATATCTTGCCTTATTGGCAGATAACCTCCATACACTTGGTGTTTTTTTTTCTATACTAAACGAAAACCAGTGCTTGTTAAAGTATTCACAACAATTTTCGCAAAACTGGTTTCTGCACCCCATGAGAATCTAAAGATGATGCCTTGACCACCACCTGTTGAGGTGGCATCTACAAATGTCTCGCCATCTTTTTCTTCAATCACGACCGTTAGACTGACACGGTTAGCTGCTCTATAGTAGTACTTCTCATAGACGACAACCATGACTTTGTGGTCGGTCCCACCATATACATTTTGGAATAATACTTGACCAGTTACGGATCCACCAACCACAGATTGATCGATTTTTTGTCTTGTTTCATGCATTGGTAGTGTACCTACCATTTTAAATGTTGCCATAATAGCCCTCCTTGATGATAATTTGTTTATGTGCTGTTGCAATTGGTATTGTTTGATAATCACCGACCGGTTGATAAATACCAATACCTTTTACTTTTAATACATATACATCCATTTCCCATAATAGATGAGTGAATATGTGCTTATAGGGATTTAAATAGTCATAGGTAAGCACAGTGATGCCATTAGATTCAAATGACTCGATGGCATATTGAATACTTTCTGCTTCAACTTGAGGTAATAAATATAAGCCATTTAATAGGTTGTCTGCCACTTTAGAAACCAAGAAGTTACCATCTTCATTGATCATGATTGCAGTCATAAACTTTTTCTCTTTTTTCGCCTTTAGCTTAGACTTGAAAGGAATCACGTTGGTCAACCCTTTTTCAAACGCCATACAACCACTATTGACTGGACAGTTTTCACAATCGGGTTTACTTTTCGTACACAAGGTGGCACCTAACTCGATGATGGCTTGTGTGTAAGTTGCTGGATTCTCTTTATCCACCAACGCTTGATTCAGGTTATTTAACTTAACCTTTGTTTTATTTAATGCAATGTCATCTTCAATCGCATAAAAACGCGACATAACCCTTGACACATTGCCATCTAGTGCAGAGATTTTTTGATTAAACGCAATCGACAAAATGGCACCTGCTGTATACTCGCCTATTCCTTTGAGTATAATGATGTCTTCATATCGATTTGGAAATACGCCGTTATGATGATTAATGATTACTTTAGCGGCTTGTTGCATATTTCTAACACGAGAATAATACCCTAAGCCTTCCCATAATTTGAGGAGGGTTTCTTCACTCGTATCGGCCAGTGCTTTAATATCTTTTAATGTGGCAATGAACCGATTATAATAAGGCACCACCGTCACAGCTTGTGTTTGCTGAAGCATGATTTCTGAAACCCATATATGATATGGATTTGATGTATGACGCCAAGGCAGGTCCCTTTTATTGAGTTCATACCATGCAATGAGCTTATCGGAAAAATGATTCATCTAGGTCTAATTCTCTAATTCCACAGTGTTCAATCATATCATCGATATGTGTAAAAGATGACATGACTATCCCGTGGCATAAGACTATCACTTTTTCATGGTTCAAATAAGGTTTGATTGCATGTCGACTTCTTTTTTGAACATCGGCCATGGTTTCCCATGTGAATTGATTATCTTCAGTTCTTACACCCTTTGAAGCCATAAATTCCGGGTATGCAAATTCTAAATCGTTTCTATTTGAGAATGTCACATCTGGCATCCATTCATGTAAATCATTTTCAACGGTCAAAGGGATTTGGGTAATCCTTGAAATAATGGCTGCTGTTTGTAGGGCTCTGGTATAAGGTGAAGCTACAATTAAGGTTGCCCCTTCAAGTCTAGGATCCAGAGCTACTTTTGCAGCTTGTGATTCACCGCGTTCTGTCAGCTTACCTAAATCGTAACCTTGATTTTTAAAACCTCTAGCTACCACTTCATCGTAACGTGGTTCACCATGTCTGATAAATATAAATTTGGTCATTGTAAACACCTCTTCTTGTTTAGTATAACATAAATATATCTAACAAAATAAGACATAGTTTATGAGATTCATCAAAATCAACTCACTGAGCATATTTCGAAATCGAATTAATATCACATGTTATAATGAAACCATAAAGGAGCTAGTTAATATGAATCAAACATTTAAAGAAATTTTACTGGATAGACGTTCTATCCGAGCCTATAAACCTGGTATCGTCATTGAGGATACTTTAATCGAATCCATATTCAAAGATGCCTTGCGTGCACCTTCAGCGAATAACTTACAACCATGGTCATTTAAAATCATTAAATCACCTGAGGCAAAAACAACCTATAGTCATTTGTTTCCTTGGAACCGTAAACAGTACGAAACATCGTCTTTTATGGTCATCCTTTTTGTCGACAAAAGCTTCGCAAAACGTGCTAAAGCAATTTATGATATGCAAGTGAATGCTGGTACAATGACAATTGAGACTAGAGATAAACAACTAAATGCATTTAAACAGACCACGATGGCGGATGCTGATATCATGAGAACTGCTTATTTAGATGCAGGATTAGTTGCGATGAGTTTGATGCTATCAGCAAGATCTTATGGTTTAGATACTTGCCCGATTGGTGGTTTCTTGAAACGCGAATCTGAACAGGCTTTTGAAGTCACTGATCAAGAAGCGGTGATGGCAATTTCTTTTGGCATCAAAGACGAAGACGGCCATCAAACATTAAGATTGCCCTTTCATGATGTTGCTTCTATTTACTAAAGACGAGAAAATTTCTCGTTTTTTTTCACTAGTGATATAATACGCTTAAAGGGGATGAGTATACATGCATAAATCCTACGCGATTAATCATATCAAAATCGTTTTACCAGATGAGGTCATCATCGGGTCCATTGAAATCGAGGAGGGTAAGATAAAAACCATTCAAAAAGAACCGTTTCCTCATGGCGAAACCATTGATGGCATATTGATGCCAGGTTTCATCGATAATCACATCCATGGTGGCTATGGTTACGATTTTATGGATGCCAAGGAATCAGCCATCAATGAAATCGCTGTGAATTTACTAAAAGAAGGTACAACTGGCTTTTTAGCAACCACATTAACCGATAGCATTGAAAACATCCAAAATGCACTATCCACGATTGCACGATACGATGCCTTCTTCCCTCAAAAAGGGGCTCAGTTATATGGTGTTCACCTAGAGGGACCATTTATTTCTGAGGTCTACAAGGGTGCACAAAATCCTAAATATATATTAAAACCAAGTATCAGTTGTTTTCTATTATTTGAAAAAGCCTCTAATTACCTCATTAAAAAAGTCACACTAGCACCAGAGTTAGAGGATGCGATGTCACTCATCAGTTATCTAAAAAATAAGCATATCGTCGCTTCAATTGGCCATTCGAATGCTTCTTATGAAATAGGACTAGAGGCAGTCGAAAAAGGGGCGAATTCATTAACACACTTTTATAATGCCATGACCCATTTACACCACCGTGATGCTGGCTTAGTCGGATTAGGTTTAATTAATAAAACCCTTAAAACAGAAATCATTTTAGATGGTATTCATGTGTCAAAACCTGCACTGGACTTGCTCATCCAATCCAAATCATCCAATCAAGTCATTTTCGTGACAGATTCAATGCGCGCAAAAGGTTTGGGCGGAGGTATCTATGATTTAGCTGGTCAGCAAGTTACCGTTAAAAACGATGCTAGATTAAGTGATGGGACACTCGCAGGTAGTATTTTAGCCATGAATGCGGCTTGCAAATACGCAAAAGAGGTCTTAAAACTGGATTTATCTGTTATCGCAAAAATGGCTTCATTGAACCCAGCTAGAGAGATTCACATGGCAGATAGAAAAGGGTCTATTGAAGTTGGAAAAGATGCCGATTTGGTCATCTTAGATCATGATTTCAATGTGATTAGAACCATTATCGCTGGTAAGACAGTCTACGAAAACAATAAAAGGTCAAATCCGCTATAAAGGATTTGACCTTTTCATTTGATTAATCGTAAAATTCAATCCAAGTGAATGGCTTATATTTGATTTCATGTTCACTTAAGAACAGAATGATTTCAGTCAAACTGGAAAAATGTTGAAACGCATTGGTGATCAAGTCATATAAGTTTACTTGACTAAATGTAAGTTGATTTTGGTTTAGGCTGTTAAATAAGATTTGAACATTCACTTGATCTAGTATGATACTTTCTTCTTTCTTGTTGGCTGACGATACATAGTGTGTCTCTAAATTATGTCTACCTAAATCGTAATAAGTAAATACTAGTCTACCTTTTGAATCAAAATCCGCTGATATACAATACCCATCGCGTCTACAAAATTCCATTATGCAAGTGACCCCATTGGATCCCAAGGCTTCAATACAATCGGTGCTTGTTTTAGGGCTTCTAACTCGTCATTGTTTAAGAATTTCTTATGAACCACTGCTTGATACGTATGTTCAAAGAACCAAGATTGACTCATTAAATAATAGCCTTTTGACCCACGGTCAGTCCCCCAACTGTTCTCAATTTTCCATTTGGTCGGTTTTTGATCATCTAAGTTTACACCTGTGATCACCATCGCATGGTTCATCGCACCTTGAAGATAGTCTAAACGGGCTTCTTTGGACAGTTTTAATGACATTTGAAGCGCAGTCTCGTAATCATAGGCTTGGTCATTCCAAATGCCTTTTTCTCTATCACCATCACGTTGAACGTCTGCACCAAACCAAACGACTTCGTTTGTTTTGAGCTGTTCAATGATTAAGTCAATCAAGCGATTCATTTCTAAATTAAGGTGTTTGATTGGTCTGCCACCAATGACATTGCCTAAATAAGCAACTGTATAAGTTTTCATGTATGGTTTATCTTTGGTTGGCGCATGAATGATAGATTGATAATCTGCTAAGTTCATGTCTAATCGTTGATAGAAGGCAAGTGGTGTGATTTGTTTTTCAATTTTATATGCTTTATCACTAGTCACATATTCAAAATCAACCAATGTTGGTGGTATGCCAAAACTATCACAAAGATAATTGTATAATTCAGTGAGCGTTTGTTTTTTTAAATCCGCAATTTTGTTTGATTGTTGACTAGATGCTAATGTTCTCGCATCAAACGCATATTTTCTTAACTTGATATTGATGATTTTATTCATCAAGGCTGTGTTACTTGATTGAAAGGTTTCAGGCATCGCTTCTTTTGGTACGACACCATACTTTTCAACTAATGATACAAACATATCCCATTGACCACCATCTTGGATACCTTGTTGTAATAGATGCTTCAATGTTCTATCATCTTGATCACAGGTCAAAAAATCATCCATGGCTTCAATGAAATAGTTGATCTTTTCAAATTTATCCCAAAATGCTTGGTAATTTTGAGAGAACTCAAACTCTTTTAAACCATGTTTTTTTGCAACCAATTCACGTAATACATTTAAACCGGCAAATAACCAGCATCTGCCGGATGCTTTTTGATTGGTAGCTGGTAGTGTTTCAATGTCGATTGAAAATTTGAATTGTGTCTTTGACTCACTTTCAGATACATAAGTCAATGAATCTAAGCTGTTTTTTGATAAAGCACGGCGCATCGCTTTATGAAGCGTGTTTTGTTCATATTCGTTTGCCATGTGTTCGATTGTTTTTAATTCAATAGATTTCATGTAATCACCTCTTAGGTCCATTATACGCCACAAAGAGCATTAAAAAAAGCCCAAAAGGGCTTTAATTATATATATAACTTACTAGTTCTGGATGGTCAATGAATGGATTACGGTTTTGTTGATAACCGAAAATTACTTCATTTCTATTTCTTTCAAAGTCATCCACTGGGTCCATGACGTGCCATTGTAAAAGCGTTGCTAAATCACCCATTTGATATACAGATGGTGATTGGTTGCCTGTCAAATTAACCAGTTTCAAATTATCATATCTAATATCCATGTAGAACAAGATTCTCGCAATGTCGCCTCTGATTTCTGCACGATCTGGTAAATAGGATTCTGTTGCAGTAACAGGGCCATACCATTTGTTAGATCTAGATGTATTAATTGAAGGGTTGGCAGGGGTTAAGTTTTGTAAATCAGATGCTGAATTGACAGTTGAGTTCTCTGCAGACTCACCCAATAAGGATTGTGGCCATACGTGCTCACGATTCCAAGTGTCCCCACCATCCCAGGCTGCTGTATAAGATTCGCCTGTATAAAACTCAATTAACTTGGTGCTATTTGCTGGGTCTCTATCTGTCACTTGTAAAGCAGTTCTTGCAAAGCCGTAATCCTTGCCATTCATTTCTTCTAATAAAGCATTTAGGAAAATAATGAGGTTAGTTCCCGTTAATCCGTCCATACCTTCGTAATAGCCTGAGTACACAGATTCTGCCCATTTAGCTGAAATGATGGTAGTAGATATAATTGGGGTTGCAAAGTTAAATGCTGTATCACCTATAAACCATCCTAAGAAACGGAACCCATCTTTTGTTGGTTCAGCAGGGGTGGTCGCAAGACTACCTGACATGATGGTTTGGGTTGAAACCTCGCTACCACCAAGGGTATCAAAGTATACTTGATACATAATCGCATCATAAATCGCATAAAGTGTGATTGAACTCGTGATTGGTGTATTAAAATCAAATGCATTATCATCTAGTGCCCAATGTTTAAAGTCGTAATTCGTTTTGACCGGCTCAGTTGGTTCTGCGACTAAAGCGCCGTGTGCAACTTGGACTGGTGCGGTTTCTAATCCGTTATTTAAAACAAATGTGACGGTATACATTTTTTCTGTCCACTTCGCGTAGATATATTTGTCACTTGTGATTTTACTGTTAAAATCAAAACGTTGATCGCCTAGATACCATCCATCAAAAATGAACCCTGTTTTGTCAGGATTGGTTGGTACACCGACACGTTTACTTTCTTCTACTGAAACAACGACTGGTGTTGTGTCATTCATGGCATCAAATGTAACCTTATAAGTCTTTGGACCACAGGCACTTAAGATCAATAAAAATAATGTTAATACAGAAACTAAAACTGTTTTTTTCATAGTAACTCCCTATATTATGACTGGCGATCCGGAAAGGACTCGAACCTTCAACCGTTACCTTAGGACGGTACTGCTCTATCCATTGAGCTACCGGACCACTGCTATATAATTGTAACACGATTAAGGCAATATTAAAATAAAAAAAAAGTCCATCTATTAGATGAACGTGATATCTTAAATGGCGATGCAGGAGAGATTCGAACTCCCGACCGACGGCTTAGAAGGCCGTTGCTCTATCCAACTGAGCTACTGCACCATTTTTGACAGCATGGTTATTATAACGCAAAATCAATTTTATGTAAAGAGAAAAAATAACAAGAATTAAAAATTTATATTTGGGCTAAAGAAAAAAAAGAAAAGGGATGCGAGCATCCCTTTACGGCCTATATTTTGCCGACTGCGTTTACTTTGTTTAAGATTCGGAATAAAGTCTTTGTATCTTGTTCACCTAAATGCTTCATTAACTTGGTAATGCGTGCATAATAGACATCTTGAACACTTTCAACAAAGGTTCTACCCTTTTCTGTGAGTAGCACATAAGTTACACGATGGTCAGACTTAGAGTCTCTACGTGTTAAGTAGCCATCTTCAACAAGCTTATTCATCTTGTGTGTGATTGCCGGTAATGTAACTTTTAGACGTTTCGCAATCGCGCTTGGTTTAATCCCCTCAGGATCCCCAAATGCAACTGAGAATAGAAGTGTAATATCCGCGTCACTTAGTTGGTATTTTTTGTGACGATAGATACCGCTCTTTCTTAGTCCTTGTAATGCTCTCTCAAAATCTTGTGCAAAGACAAGTTTTTCGTTCATAGTAATTCCCCCCTTACTAATCTACTATTATTATAACTTTTTTTTTACGAAAGTGTAAAGGAAATAGTAAAAAAACTTATTTAAATTTGAAAATATCGATAATTTAATAAAAAAAACAAGGCATTCGTTATGAAATGCCATGTTTATTTAATATCTAAATGAAGCGATTAATCGTATCTTGCAACCAATTATTTTGAATTTCAAGTAATTTTCGCTTTTTTACTGGTGCAACTTCCATGATTTTTTCATTTATTGAAAGCAAATGACGATAATAAGGGACTGCTTCTTTTTTATGTTGTAGCAATGGCCCTAAATAAATGTCTTTTTCAGATAGGGTATCTTGCTTATGAATCAACGTGAAAATCACATAATAGAACCGTTCAAATACAACCGTTTCATCGATGATCATAAACCCTGATTCACTTAAAAAGGCTCGGAACTGATCAATGTGCGTATGAACAGACACGATATACTTTAAAGGTCTTTTATGTGGTTGTAACAAAATGGATTTCACCAAATGCATACCCATACCAGCAATTAAAACACCATCATAATCGATATCAATTTGTAAGAAGCCATCGGATAACTTAAACTCGACTAAATGGTCTAACCCAGCTGCTTTGATGTTCTTCTCTGCGTTTTTTAGTGGTAATAAGTTAATATCCGCCGCAATGCCTTTTTTGATGTAACCATGATGAAGGGCATCTATTAATAGATACCCATGGTCTGTGCCTATATCTAAAAGCGTATGAATGCCTTTCGTGTGTTTGGACAATGCTTCAATGCGTTTCATTATCTTCTGGTTAAATTGAAGTCTTTTAATTTCTTTTGACGAGATGGTTGTCTTAGTTTGCGTAGTGCTTTTGACTCAATTTGTCTTATACGTTCTCTTGTCACACCAAACTCTTTACCGACTTCTTCAAGGGTGTGGGTTTTACCATCTAGTAGACCGTAACGTAATCTAAGGACTTTTTCTTCTCTGTCAGTTAAAGTTTCTAACACTTCATCTAGCGTTCTTTTTACCATTTCTTGAACGGTATATTCATATGGATTTAACGCAGTAGGGTCAGAAATGAAGTCGCCTAAGCTTGAATCTTCTTCTTCACCGACTGGCGCTTCAAGTGAAATTGGTTCTTGGGCAATTTTTTGGATGGCTTGAACGCGTTCAGCCGTGATACCCATGCGTTCGCCAATTTCTTCAGGTGATGGTTCACGTGATAATTCTTGAACGAGTTGTCTTTGAATTCTAACGAGTTTATTAATGGTTTCAACCATATGAACTGGAATTCTAATGGTTCTAGCTTGGTCAGCAACGGCTCTTGTGATGGCTTGTCTAATCCACCAGGTTGCATATGTCGAGAATTTGAAGCCTTTTTCGTGGTCAAACTTATCGACTGCACGCATTAAACCCATGTTACCTTCTTGAATTAAGTCAAGGAATAACATCCCTCTACCAACGTATCTTTTCGCAATGGATACAACCAAACGGTAGTTGGCTTCCACTAAACGGTTTTTTGCATACTGTGCATCGTCAATGAGTTGGTCTAATTGAAGACGGTCCGCCTCAGGTATTTCATACCCCTCTTTTTCAGCTTCTTCAAGCTGTTCAGTGGCCATTCTACCATTATTGACACGAATCGCATAATCGATTTCTTCAGCGCTGTTTAATAGCGGAATACGACCGATTTCTTTTAAGTACATTCTAACAGGGTCATCGACTTTGATTGAAGAAGGTAGTGATTCGATATTTAGCAATTCTTCTTCTTTGATGTCTTCAATTTCTAGTGATGATAAGGACAATTGGTCAAAATCGATGTCAATTTCTTCCTCTTCTTCATCTTCATCATCTAAATCACTGACGACTTTGATTGGTGTTTCTGTTACGTCTTCCTCTTCGTCTTCGATGTCATTGATGATATCGATGTCACTTTCAAGTAGACTTTTTTCAATTATTTTAAAATCATCTGAATCAAATGGTGCGACTTTGGTTACGTCATCATAACTCACATAACCGTTTTTCTCACCTTTTTTGATTAATTCGGCGATTATTCTATCTAAACTCATGCTTATTCTCCTTCTTTGTTAAACAAAATGCCTGCTTGCCTTAGTGTTGCAAGGCTCTTTGATATAATTTGGCGAATGCGCTCACGTGTTAACCCCATGAGGTTGCCAATTTCTTCTAAAGTATAATACTTGCCATCATAAAGACCAAAACGGTAACGAATGACTTGTTCGT
This sequence comes from uncultured Acholeplasmatales bacterium, assembly GCA_927433595.1. Lineage (GTDB taxonomy): Bacteria > Bacillota_I > Bacilli_A > Acholeplasmatales > UBA5453 > Paracholeplasma. The sequence continues at coordinate 10,367 of CAKMJY010000038.1, forward strand.
CCCTTGGTCCTAATCCTTTAAGCAGGGTGGCAATTTGTTCTTTTTCCTTGTTTACCAAGTAGGCTTCTTCAGGATTTAAAACATTTGACGCAATAAAATCAGATAGGGTCGCGTCTTCCTCAGACCCAACGACTTTATCTAATGATACTACCTCTTGGGATAACTGCTCATAATAAGCCAGTTTTTCGACTGAAATGCCAACTGCAAGCGCAATTTCTTCCTCTGTTGGGTTTTGATTTAACTTCATTCTCAGTTCATTTTTAATGCGAACGAGACGGTTTAAATCTTCTACCAAATGGACCGGAATGCGAATGGTCTTGGACTGTTTTGCAATCGCTCTTGAAATGGATTGTCTAATCCACCAAGTTGCATAAGTAGAAAATCTATTACCCATGCGATAATCAAACTTATCTGCAGCTTTCATTAAGCCCATGTTGCCTTCTTGAATGATGTCTTGTAAATCCATTTTTCCATCGTATTTTTTGGCAATTGAAACGACTAAACGTAAGTTAGATAAAATCAATTTATTCTTTGCATTGACTGCTTGTTCAATGGTTTTCCTTCTTTGTTCTTCTAGCACGGGATCTGCTAGTACACCTTGTGCCATTGCCTCGTGTCCCATGAATACCGTTTTGGTGATGTCTTTTTCTTCTTCAACGGTCAATAAGCGAATGTCACCCATTTCTTTTAAATACCTGTGATAACTATCCATTGGTTTATCTTTTGGTATCTCAATGATGGTTGGCAGTTCGTCCTCATAGATGATTTCATATTGATGATCATCCATGGCTTTTTTTGACTTCATCAAATAAGCCATCCTCTAGTTCGGTTTCTTCTAGAATCACAGAAAGCGGCACTTTTTTCTCAGCTTTATAGGTTTCAAGTAAAGTCTTAATTACTTCATTCATACGTCTACCTGCCTTTTGCTCAATTTGTTTTTCAGTTGTTTTTGTTTTTCAACTAAAAGGGTTTGTGTATAGGCTTCATTCACGTCTTTAATTTCTTTAAGGAGTGATTGATAAGCTTTTGAATCTTGAATGGAGACCATTAAATCCAGTAATCTTGTGATGGCATCCTCATTATAGGTAAAATGCGAGCGCCATTCGGTGTGTGAGGTAACTTTGGTATCTAGGATGATTTTTTCATCCTCTGACAGCATCGCCTCAAACGTTTCTAAATCAAATGTATCATATTTTGCATAGTAACCTAACATTAGTGTAGCACGAATTTTGAATAAATCCATATCTGCAACAAATTGTGTATTCAATGTTTGATCAATGCGTTGTGCCAAACTTGGTTCACGCATCATCGCAACCAAGAGTTCTCGTTCAGCTCTAATGAACTTCGTCGCAACGTCTTTTTTGATGGTTACTTTGGTTTCTTTCTTAGGTATATCATAAGACTCATAGGAGGTTTTTGGCATCACAGAGTCATAACTAGCACCAATATCTTCTGACAACTTCTTTAAATATATTTCTCTAATGCTTCTGTCTTGACCTTTCAGCATAAAGAGCACATTTTTCTTAAATGTGTTGATGTCATTGGCATTTTTTAAATCCAGACCTTGTTTATAATATTGATACCCAAATTGATATGGGTCTTTTGTATCTTCTATCGCTTTTTGATAGGATTCAATCCCATATTTTTGAATATAATCATCTGGGTCTAATTGTTCTTTTAGTGAAACAATATCCACACGTAAGCCAACTTCTTGTAAGAGTGGGATGGCTTTAATGGTTGCATTTTGACCCGCTTTATCGCCATCATAAGCAATAATGACCCGATTTGCATAGGTTTTAATGAGCTGCGCTTGTCTTTTGGTAAGCGCCGTCCCCATGGTTGCAACCCCATACTTAATACCTGCTTTATAAGAGGCAATGACATCAAAAAATCCTTCGTGTAAGATGATTTTTTTACTCATTCGAATGTCTCTTTGAGCAAGACTTAAATGATACAAGGTATCACCTTTATGGAAAATATCTGTTTCTGGTGTGTTCAGGTATTTGACCTGATCATCGCCAAGGGTTCTCCCGCTGAAGCCAACGATTCTACCTGCCTCATCGTGGATAGGGAAGGTAATGCGGTAATTCATTAAATCATAATAACTGCCGTCTTCTCTAGTTTTAACCAATCCGGCGTCCATCATGAGGTTTACATCAAAGCCCTTTGTCGATAAGATTTGATATAAAGCACTTTTTTCTTTTGGTGCGAGACCAATTTGAAAGTGTTTGATATCGTCCATCGTTAAACCGCGTTTAGCCAAGTAAGCAAGGGCTAGTTTGCCAGATTCTGAGTTATGTAAGTAATACTCATAAAAGATGCCTGCTTCTTTCATTAAAGCGTGTTCAGGGCGGTCATCATTTTTGACCACATCGATATCTAGCTTAATACCAAGTGGTATCGCCAATTCAGCTGCAGCTTGATCAAATGAAATCTGCTTAATTTTTGAATAAAATGTGGTTGCAGTCCCGCCTTCACCACATGCCATACATTTGGCTAAGTGTTTTTCAGGTGATACCGAAAATGATGGACTCTTGTCATCATGAAACGGGCATTGTCCCATGTAATTTTTACCACGCTTGGTTAAATTGACATAAGGGCTGACCAACGCAACGATGTCGGTCTTTTCATTGATTTCATCGATTAAATTTCGTGGAATTGCCATAAAAAGACCTCCAATCTATTAGAATGTAACGTAATTTTGAATATAAGCTTTCAAATCAGCGATTGAAACTTTATCTTGTTTCATGGTATCTCTATGTCTAACGGTGACGGTGTTATTTTCTAATGTTTCATCGTCTACAGTTACGCATAGTGGTGTCCCGATTTGGTCTTGTCTGCGATATCTCTTACCGATATTTTGTGTTTCATCATAAGTAGCTTGTGTAAATTTTGAAACGACATCCAATAGTTCTATCGCCTTTTCATCGTGTTTTTTCTTGATTAAAGGTAGTATAGCCACTTGATATGGCGCTAAGGCTGGATGAATTCTTAAGACTTCTCTGGTTTGACCATCTTCAAGTGTTTCTTCTTCATACGCTTGTGTTAAGAATGCCATCAATAAGCGTTCTACACCCACAGATGGTTCAACCACATATGGTAAATAACGTTCATTGGTATCAGGGTCTAAATATTCGAGATTTTCTTTTGACTCTTTTTGGTGTGCATTTAAGTCAAAGTTTGTTCTTGATGCAATCCCCCATAATTCGTCAAATCCCCATGGGAAGCGATAAAGAATGTCTGTGGTAGCATTTGAATAGTGCGATAACTCTTTTGGATCATGGTCATGGAATTCAAGATTCTCACGTTTTAACCCTAATGTTTGTAAGAAATCAATGCAATATCCACGCCAGTAGTTGAACCATTCAATTTCAGTACCAGGTTTACAGAAGAACTCTAATTCCATTTGTTCAAATTCTCTGGTTCTAAAGATGAAGTTACCTGGTGTGATTTCATTTCTAAATGATTTACCGACTTGGCAAACACCGAATGGTACTTTACGTCTGGTGGTTCTTTGGATATTTTTAAAGTTGATAAAAATACCTTGTGCTGTTTCAGGTCTTAAATATACCGTGTTCCCTGCACTTTCAGTCACACCTTGTGTGGTTTTGAACATCAAGTTAAATGAGCGGATTTCGGTCCAATTCACTTTACCACAAGATGGACAAGCGATTTTCTCATCTAGCAAATATTGATACAGTTGTTCGTGTGACCATGACGATGGATTCACTTGATTGTGTGTATGTTCTTCGATGAGTTTATCGGCTCTGTGTCTGGTGTTACAGCTCTTGCATTCCGTTAGTGGGTCTGAAAAGCCACCAACGTGACCACTTGCGACCCAAACTTGTGAGTTCATTAGAATGGATGAATCTAATAATACATTATAACGATTCTCATCATGGAATTTTTTAAGCCATGCTTTTTTGATGTTATTCTTTAGCAAACTGCCTAGTGGACCGTAGTCCCATGTGTTTGCAAGGCCGCCGTATAACTCGGAGCCTTGATATATAAATCCGGTTGCTTTCGCATATGTTACTAATTTTTCTACACTGATCATATTTACCCTCTATTCTCTTAGGCTTTTAAAATCATATTCTAGATGATATCGATAAAAAGCCTTTATAAATGTTAAAACGTCTAATATTTGTTTACTGTCAATTTCTACTTTGTCTGTGGTTTTATAAAAATACAATTTAGATAACAACACGGTTGTTTCAAGGTTAGTATCCGGATAAAACTGATTTTCTTTTGTCGAAACGGTTGCCTCTTTTACTGAGAAACCTATCGGGTCATTGCCAACAAAGTCTAGCCCATACCCAAGTAAATAAAGCATTTTAAGTGGGAATACTAGGCTTGCTGTTACTGTATCTGTTTTCAATAGTTGTATCAATAAATCATAAATCTTATCATGAGGTAAATCCTCAGTCAGTAAATGATCAATGATTTCTAGTGGTAATGCTGCTTGCTTCATTTGCGTGAAATTGGACTTTACGCTATCAAAAGCACAGATTGTCTTTGCTTTTGATAAGCTGAACATCTCTTTACCTTTGTCTTCAAACTCAATTTCTGTTAGGTACTGAGATAACACACGGTATTCGTGTTTCAAACTTTTAACACCATGCGCAACCAATGTGATTTTGCCTCTAGGCGTATAAAGAAATAGTAACTTAGATGACTCTTTATAATCTAAGGTTTTATAAATCAAACCCTTATTCAGATTTGTCATAGCCAAACGCTTTTAAATCAGATGGTCTATTTCGCCAGTCTTTTTTCACTTTAACGAATAAAATTAAATGAATTTTAGTATCTAGAATCTTATTGATTTCTTTTCTAGCTTCTGTCCCAATTTCTTTTAACATGGACCCGCCTTTACCAATCAAAATTTGTTTTTGAGTTGGTCTTTCGACCACAATGGTCGCATGTACTTCATAGACCCCATCGTTCATTTCCGTGTGTTCAATCACAACGGCAACGGCATGTGGTACTTCTTCTTGGGTTTTATATAATACTTTTTCACGGATGATTTCAGACATCAGCTGGAAATCGGTTTGATTGCTGATTTGATCACAATCGAAAAATGGGTACCCCTCTTGAAGATCCTCTTTGAGCGCTTCAATCAGTTTGTCTGTGTTGGTGGCTTCTTTTGCTGATATAGGGAAGAACCCCTTAAATGGAAATGCCCCTAAATAGGACATGATAATCTTATCTATGTCTGCTTTTGATTTTAATAAATCGATTTTGTTGATGACCAAATAGACTGGGCTATCGACTGCGTTAAATAGTTTGATGATTTGATCTTCAGCAAATGAGCGTTCTTTGTCTACCATGAATAACACGGCATCCATCCCTTGAATGGCACTATAAGCGGTGTCATCTAAGATTTTACCTAATTGGTGTAATGGCTTATGGATCCCTGGGGTATCCACAAATACCATTTGATAATCTTCAGTTGTTTTAATGCCTAAGATACGATTGCGTGTGGTTTGTGGCTTTGGACTAGTAATCGCAATCTTACTACCAATGATTTGGTTTAAGAATGTAGACTTACCAACATTGGGTTTACCTACAATACTTACAAAGCCGCTTTTGAAATTACTCTTCATTGTGTTCAATTTCATCAAAAGAATACGGTAATAATTCTTTTATCACTGTTTCTTTGATTAATCCATTCAAGTTAGACAAATAGATTGGTGTTTGTTTTGGCAACAATTCATTCATGACTTGTCGGCATGCGCCACATGGGCTGATTGGATTTTCTGTATCGCCTGTGATGGCCATGGCAACGATATCTTCTTTGTGATACCCTTGGCTATATGCCGAGAATAATGCGCTACGTTCGGCACAATTGGATAGACCAAATGATGCGTTTTCGATATTGGCACCGTGAATGACTGTGCCATCTTTCATCAGTAAGGCTGCGCCGACACCAAAATTAGAATAAGGTGAAAAGGTTTTTTGTCTTGCTGCGATTGCTTCTTTAACTAATTGTTCTTTTGTCATGATGATTTCCTCTCTAAATTGGCTTTTTTAAGAATTGCTTCTTGTTTTTCAACCATTACTTTTTCTTCTGCTTCACTGTGGTGATCATACCCCAGTAAATGAAGGTAACCATGGACACTTAGAAAGCCGATTTCGCGTTCAATGCTGTGACCATAATCTAAGGCTTGTTCTTTTGCTTTTTCAAGTGAAATGAATATATCACCAATATAATCGTCTTCTTGATCAGGAAAACTAATGACATCTGTGACTTTATCGATATTTCTATAATCATGATTCATCTTTCTGATGTCATCATTGGTTAAGAAAATAATGTTCATTTCGTGCTTTTCCTCAATCGATTCAAAGATTTTGGTAATCAGTGCTTCAGCTTGTTCTGTGTTAGTTGTGGTTTGATTAAAAAATGTCACTGTCATATTGTTTCATACCTCTCAAGAATTTTTTGAACCAATGGGTTCCTGACAACATCTAATCGTTTAAAATGAATCACTTTAATCGCTTCAATGTCGGAAAGTCTATTGATGGCTTCTACTAGGCCAGATGATACACCTCTAGGTAAATCTGCTTGCGAAGGGTCACCTGTAATGACCATCTTGGAAGAAAACCCAAGTCTAGTTAGAAACATCTTCATTTGTGTTGGTGTTGTGTTTTGGGCATCCTAGGGTTGAAGATGATGACAATCAAAAAATTGTCATGGATACATCGCCCATGCCTCGTGCCCGTTACAAGTCGTTGGTGGATGCCTTTGCCAGGGATATCCGTGCAGGAACCCTGGTGCCCGGCAGCCGCTTGTATACCCGGCTGGCCGTCACCAGGGCCAGGCCATGGGTCGCGGCCAATTGGCGATGGGTAGGCAAGCGGCTGCCGGGCACCAGGGTTCCTGCACGGATATCCCTGGCAAAGGCATCCACCAACGACTTGTAACGGCCACCATTGGTCGGCTGCCGGACGCCGCGCCCTGAACAACCACAACAGCGCCAGGCCAAGCACGGCGGCAATGCTGGCGGTGGTGGTAGTCCACGAAAACCGAGGGCTCAATCCCTATATCGAAGACGTCGCACGGCGCCTGGGCAAAGCCGGGTTTATCGCCCTGGCGCCCGACGGCCTGACGTCGGTGGGCGGTTACCCGGGCAATGATGAAAAAGGCGTGGCGCTG
>CAKMJY010000039.1 GCA_927433595.1 uncultured Acholeplasmatales bacterium
CGATTCCAATAATGCCCAAAAAATCATGCCAACCAGAAAATATTTATTTACTTTTGCACACCCCATTCAATTTTTCTCATGTGGGATGTTTGATGTTTACTATAATGGTGAAAAATTGATTGGCTACGGCAAATGGAATTAAATATTTGCCTTCGTGTTTGATGATGTCATAACCATAATACCCAAGTGGAATGGTTACGGCTTCACTGTCTGTATAAGATAATAATTCAGACGTTAATCCATTACCAAAATCGGTTTGAGTTTCTGCGGTAAACCCATCAAAGAAATCAAATGAGCTAAATGTCACTTCATTTGAAGCGAAATCAAAGTCAGCTGAATATGAGTCAGTTTCACCTTCATATTCGACTTCATAACTAACCTTTAAGCCTTGCTCTCCAACAGGACTTACTGTTAATTCATCTGACAAAATAGCACCGTCTAATAGTTGTATAAAGCTTGCAACATCGACATAAGGTAGATCATCTGCTTTTTGATAATAAAGCATAAACGATTGATCAGTTAAAACCCATTCATTGGCTAAATTAACAAAATCAACTGTCTTTGTGGTTAGAACGGTTGCAGGGTCTTTTTCCAATACTTTAACTGTATATTTTTTTGTACTCGTTGCATTTCTTAGTACAAATCGACCAGTTAGTTCAACAGTTTTATCGCCTGAGCCGTCAACCGGTCTATTGACAATACCATTTCTTGATACAACCCCAGCATCACTGGATTCCCAGAATATCGCAACCCCACCAAAACTGGCTGGTAATGAGATATCCGATGTCAATGCATTGGCATTCTCAATTTTAAAATCTTTTTGTGCATCCATAATCTTTAATAGATTTGGGTCTGTTATTTTTTCTTCACAGGCAGCCAACGTTACTGCTAATAAAAGAAAAAACACGACTGATAGTAATTTTTTCATATTCGTCACATCTCTCCTTTGTGAAAACCCATTTACATGGTTTTTAGAATATTGTTAATATTTTTACACATTTGAAATGTAATGTCAACCTTAAACTACATAATTAAGAAAAAAACATGCAAGGTATGCATGTTAGTCTTCTAAATGGATTCGTTTGATTGTTTTTTGTTTTAAATCAATGATTACAGCATTTAGCTGATTTCTTGTGATAGCGACCTGATTAGGCGCAGAATGACCATGGATGAATCGCTTAATGACGATATCTTTTTCAACACCGATGATGCCATCTAGTGGTCCTGTCATACCTACATCTGTAATATAGAGGGTACCTTTAGGTAATACGCGTTCATCTGCAGTTTGGATATGTGTATGCGTACCAACTACCACCGATGCTTTGCCATCCAAATAATGGCCTAAAGCGACTTTTTCGGACGTTGCTTCTGCATGGAAATCAACAAAAACATAATCGGTTTTAACCGCATCAATGACTTTTTCAATTTCAAAGAATGGTGATTCCAGATTGGCATTCATAAAGGTTCTGCCTAAAGCATTGACGACTAATAAAGTTTGATTGTTATACTTGATCACATCATAGCCTTTACCTGGTGCTTCTATAAAGTTGATTGGTCTTACCACTCTAGAATCATAAATAAACTCTGTGAGTTCATTTTGTCCCCAGACATGGTTGCCCATGGTGACTGAATGCACACCTGCTTGCATCAGTTCTTTATAAAATTTTTGCGTGATCCCTCTACCATTATTTGCGGAGTTTTCAGCATTGACGATGATGATATTTGGCCTGTAGGTTTGTTTCAATTCTTCTAAATTGTTTAGAAGCATTTTTCTACCTGGTTCGCCATATATGTCACCAACAAATAGAATTTTCATATGATACCTGCTTTCTAAAAGAAAAAGGGGCAAATGCCCCTTTTATTTTGCAATATCTGTGGCACGTGTTTCTCTTACAACGGTGACCTTAATGGTACCAGGGTATTGTAGGTTTGCCTCAATTTGTTCTCTGATTTCACGTGCAATTTTGAATGTAGATAAATCATCTATCTCATCCGGTTTGACAATAACACGAATTTCTCTACCTGCTTGGATGGCGAATGAACGCTCAACACCAGGTACTTTATTAGAAATTTGTTCTAATTGTTCTAAGCGTTTAATATAGTTATCCATGGATTCGCTTCTTGCACCAGGTCTTGCAGCACTTAATGCATCGGCTGCTGCAACTAATACAGCAATGATGGATTCAGGCTCTTTGTCCCCATGGTGAGATGCAATCGCATCGATAACTTCTTTTGGTTCATGATATCGAGATACCAATGATACACCAATTTCAACGTGTGACCCTTCAACTTCATGGTCAACAGCTTTACCAATATCATGTAGTAAACCTGCACGTTTTGCTAATACTTCATTTTCACCCAACTCAGCGGCAAGTTTACCTGCTAAGAAGGCTGTTTCAATTGAATGTTTTAAGACGTTTTGACCATAGCTTGTTCTAAAACTCATACGGCCTAACAGTTTAACTAGATCTGGATGCATTTTACCAACACCAGTTTGGAATACAGCATTTTCCCCAGCTTCTCTTATAAACATATCGACTTCAGCTTGCGCTCTTTCGACTACTTCTTCAATGCGACCTGGATGAATACGACCATCTTCAACTAAAGAGCTTAAAGCGCGTTTAGCGACTTCTCTTCTAATTGGATCGAATCCACTCAATACGACCGCTTCAGGTGTATCGTCAATGATTAAATCGACACCGGTTAATGCCTCAATGGTGCGAATATTACGTCCTTCACGACCAATAATTCTACCCTTCATTTCATCTGTAGGTAGGGTGACAACCGATACGGTTCTTTCAGTTGTTGTTTCACTTGCATATTTTTGTATGGCAAGTGTTAATAGATTTTTCGCTCTGTTATCTACTTCAACTTTTGCTTTATCCTCTTCATCTTTAATATAAAGAGAAATTTCTTCAGCCATATCTTGTTTTACACGTTCCATGATAATAGCTTGTGCTTGCTCGGTGGAAATACCTGATATTTCCATTAATTTTGCTTCTTGTTCCTTCAAAATGTCTTCCACTTTGCTATTTAATTGTTCAAG
>CAKMJY010000040.1 GCA_927433595.1 uncultured Acholeplasmatales bacterium
CCAGAATTGATTTTCTTGATTATTGTTCTAATTTTTAATTCATCATTATTCAGTTTTCAAAGACCTATTTATTGCCGCACTCATTTGAGCGCTCATTCATTCTAACACGGCTAGAGTTTTAAGTCAACCGTTTTGAACAACTTTTTTTTGTTTTTATTTTTTGTTGTTTTAGCCTGTAATGCGCTTTTCAGAGCGGCCGTGTATTATTCTATCTCATCCAAAAATATAAGTCAACAGATTTCATCACTTTTTTTGAAAAAAGTTTTTTTGGCTTCACAAGGCTATGTATGACCCTTGATTCTTTTAAAAATGCGCACGTACATCATACACGTGCACGTATAGTAAAATAAAAAAGGAGAAAACCTTACGGTTAACTCCTTGTCGTTTCACTTACGCCTGCTTTTAAATTGATGAATCGCATGAGGGTAAAAAGATAGTCTGATAATCGGTTCATATACCGGATGACATTTTCTTCAATTTCAAAGTCGATGAGATAACGTTCGACTTTCCTAATTTGACTCCTGAGTAGTGACACTTTAATGGCTGCTATAGCGCCATCGTATGTGATGAATTTCTTCAAAGGTTTCAATTGTAGGTCCATGACATCGATTGCTTCTTCTAATGCTTTGATCGCATCGTCCTCAATTCGCAGTTTTAGTCTATCTTCATTATCCACCACAATGGATGATATTCTAAATAGATAATGATCGACTGAACTAAGGTCTTTCTTGATTTCTTCTGATTCAATATACTGTTTACAATCGGCAAGTCTGGCTGATGCTTCATCGATTTCACCAACGATATGGATGGCAATGTCAGACTTTAAAACTCTTTTTGAAATTAAATCCGTTTCGCCTAAATCCCCTCTTTTGGTATATATCTTCATTAGAACAACCTCAAGATATCAAAGAAGGTAACGTAAACAAATAGTGCTAACAATAAGACAAACATGATATTATTCGCTGTGTTTTCAACTTTTCTATTAAGTGGTTTTCTTGTTACAGCTTCAATACCTAAGAATACCAATCTACCACCATCCAGTGCTGGAATTGGTAATAAATTCATGACACCAATGTTTACAGATAAGAAAGCCACGAAATATAAGAACGCCGCAACCCCTTGTCTTGCATATTGCCCAACGATATTAAAAATACCAACAGGACCTGATAAACTACTAACTGAGATTTGATCAGAACCACCAAATAATAAGCCCAGTACTGCAATAACCTGATTTACTGAGTTTCCAATCCCTGTGAATCCACTTGTAAAGGCATAGCCTAAATCAAATGATGTATAAGGCGAAATACCAATGGTCGTTCTTGAAGGATCTACCCCTTGACTGGATAAGACATCATCTTCCCAAACAGGTAGTGATACTTCGATTGGATCAACAACACCTGGTCTTGTGATCGTTACAACTGCATTGCCACCAGCTTCTGTTTCAATCGCATCGACTAAATCAGCCCAATTTGTGATGGTGTAGCTATTTGTACCAAAACGAATATTGGTGATGATGTCATTCATTTTGAATTTATCTTCAGCAATCCCATATGATGTACCGACGATTGCACCATTATTGGATAATTTAACACCATATACGTCATTGCCATTTAATTCTTCTACGTAATAGTTTGAAATCCCCATCGCATTGATATCAATACGCGGATATAAGTTAACTTGCATGGCTTGGTTGTCACGTAAAAACTTAATTGTGACCAATTCTGCGCCATTGAGAGTTTGGAATGCTTCACTGATATCTGTCCAATCGTTAATAGCTATACCACCAATTTCTGTGATGACGTCACCTTTTTTAAAATCAGACAGTGCAGCAGGGTTATTCTCTATTACTGCCCCTAGTTTGTTTGAATTCAGTGGTTTACCTTGAATAGACGCAACAATTAAGAATAAGAAAAACGCTAATACGAAGTTCATTGCAGGTCCACCAAAGATGGTTAAAAATCTTTGCCATAAGCTCTTAGATTCGAAAGAACGATTATATGGCGTTATTTGGAGTTTCTTTTTCTCGTTAAGGATGTAAAACGCATCTTTTTTTACTGAATAAAAACGCATTACACCATCAACGATTCCCTCTATAAATAAACCTTCTTCATTTTTATCATACAGTTCAAAGCTTTCAACTTGCATCTCTAAATCGACTTTTTTCGCTTGGCCAAAGACGATCTCTGAGACGAGTTCACCTTCGAAATTTAAACCAACCGTTTGGCCTTTTTCGATGAGTGATGACTCAATTTGTTCACCAGCCATAGACACGAATCCACCAATTGGGATTGCTCTAATTGCATATAAGGTTTCACCCTTACGTTTTGACCATAAAATTGGTCCCATACCGATTGCATATTCATGACATAGAATCTTCGCTCTTTTCGCAAAGAAGAAGTGTCCTAATTCATGTAATGCAACAATTAGCCCTAGTGAGAACACAAAGGCGAAGAAATTTATAATAAAATCCATTTAAATACCTACACTTTCATATATCTTTTGGTTACAAGCTAGTATATCTTCTAAAGAAGGCTTTGCAATATTATCTTTAAAAGTAGAGACTGCCTTTAACACAAGCGTTTCTATGTCTAGAAACGTAATTTGCTCATTTAAGAATAACGATACTGCTTTTTCATTTGCTGCGTTCATTACAACCGGATATAACCCACCCTTTTTACCGACTTCAAATGCAAGTTGTAAAAGTGGATATCGTTCATAGTCCATTGGTTTAAACGTGAGTTGACAGAGTAATCCAAGATTAAGAGGTTTCAAATCTAGTGCGTAATGACTAGGATAACTAAGGGCATAAAGGATTGGCATTCTCATATCTGGAAACCCTAGAACTGCTTTAACAGACTCATCTTTAAACGTCACCATACCATGTATGATAGATTCTTTATGAATCAGCGTTTCTATTTGATCATACGGCAATCTAAATAAGTGATGTGCTTCGATGACTTCTAAGCCTTTATTCATCATGGTCGCACTATCAATCGTTATTTTATCACCCATCGACCAATTCGGATGTTTTAATGCATCTTGTTTGGTGACACGCTTTAAATCATCCCGACTTAGGTCTCTAAAAGACCCGCCACTCGCTGTAATCGTGATTGACTTGATATCTTTCAAGGCTTCACCTTGTAAAGCTTGTAAAATCGCATTGTGTTCTGAATCAATCGGTAATAACTTAACGTGATACTCGCTTACCAAGTCATTGATCAAATCGCCTGCCATCACCAAGGTTTCCTTGTTGGCAAGTGCGATGTCTTTTTGGTGCTTAATTGCTAATACAGTTGGTTTTAAGCCAACAGACCCCATTAATGCGTTAATTAAAAGACCTCTTTTTGGATAAGCGGCAATTGCTAGTAGCCCATCATCACCAGATACAAACGTTGTGTTTGGATAAAGTTGTTGATAGGTTGATACACTACTTTCATCTCTTAAACACACGATTTCTGGTTTAAATGTTTCGATAACCGCTTTTGTATGTGCTTCATTCCGGTTACCAAAAGAGACACCAACTAGTTTAAATTCATGTTGATATTGTTTGATGACATCGATGGTCTGAACCCCGATAGACCCAGATGCACCTAGAAGGTATAACTGCTTCATACTGGGAATATTTGATTCATCGCCATGAAGACAGCGACTAAGAATAGGGAAACAAAGATTGCTGAATCAAAACGGTCTAGTACACCACCATGTCCAGGAAAGACTTTTCCAAAGTCCTTGATATCATAGGTGCGTTTTAATCTGGATGCGACTAAATCACCGATTTGGCCCAAAATAGAGGCAATCATGGTAATAGGGACAATCACAAGTGCTTGAATATAAAGGGGTGCACTACCAAGGCTAGTGATATTTTCAAGTAAAGTCAACTGACCAGTGCCATTTAAAAAGCTACCTGGTTCAAATAAATAACCATAGAATAGGGCGAAACATGACGCAAGTACAGTTGCGATTAAAGTACCAGCAATCGCTCCCTCCCAAGATTTCTTAGGACTGATTTTCGGACTCATTTTATGTTTGCCAAACCGGATGCCAAAGAAATAAGCAAACATGTCTGTCGCAATCGTGACTAAGAATAGATAAACAATGAATCTTACACCGATCAATCTTAAGATGGATATGGCTGCTGCGCCTAAGCCCATGTAATAAATGATGGTGATACTTTTACCAATATCTGATCCATCATAGTCATCATAAAATACAATTAAACCAAACATAAAGAATACAACAACCATCGCAATCGACACGAAATTAACTTTAATGTCAATTGGCGTCAATGTATTTGAAATTGGATCACTACTCCACGCCAAAACAGCCGATAAATAAGTGAGAACTGCAGCGACTACTGTCGCAATCATAGGTATTTTAGAGAACTTCTTTTCCTTATTGTACATATTAATGAGTTCTAGTGAGCCCACTAATACCATGACAATCATCGTGAACTGAAACACTAAGAACAGTGGCTCAAGTATAACGACTGGAATAAATATGGCCAATAAAGCAGCACCCGTCATGATTCGTTGTTTCATTTTTTAAGCCCTCCATAGCGTCTGTCGCGTTTTTGATAATGTTTGATTGCCTTATATAGTGCTCTTTTATTAAATGCTGGCCAATGTGTCTTTGTGAAATATAGTTCCGCATAAGACAGTTGCCATAATAAATAATTGGATAAGCGTTGCTCACCCGATGTTCTAATCAGTAAATCCACTGGTTGTTTCACATATAAATGCGCCCAAACATCTTGTTCAGTAATCTCTTTTTTACCTTCTAGCGTTAACTCTTGGTAAGCAGTGATTAACTCATCATATGCCCCATAGTTAAATGCTACTTGAAGTAATAACCCAGGATGATTTTCTGTTTCTTTTTCAAGGTAGTCAATGAGTTCAAGTAGCTTGGGTGACAACTCTTGTCTTCTACCCACATGTTTAACCCTAATATTGGATGATATAATCTTGTCTTTATACTTATCGAATTCATTGATTGGTGTTTCCATCAAGTAATCAACTTCTGCTTTAGGTCTTTTCCAATTTTCGGTTGAAAATGCGTAGACTGTTAATACTTTAACACCTAATTCATCACAAAGTTGTGCTGTCTTAGCTATATTTAGGCCACCAAGCGACTAAGCTTAAGGTCGAAGAAATCATGGCTATTTAGTTTATAAATTTAGATTAAGCTCGCGCTTAATCTTTTTTTTACCCATAAATTCTTACATTTTATAACATGTGTTAT
>CAKMJY010000041.1 GCA_927433595.1 uncultured Acholeplasmatales bacterium
AAACAGACATATAGTATAATAAGGTTAAAGAGGTGTTTTTCCCTTATTTAAGTATATAAGTTTAGCCTGTCTTGTCATCATAAAACCTCAATTCTTTAATATTTTACCACAAGACAGGCTAAACTTATATACTTATATAAGGGAAAAACACATCCCATGAAACAGACATATAGTATAATAAGGTTAAAGAGGTGTTTTTTATGACTAAAAATGAGATCCTTTTATACCTTGAATCTAATCAAAATGAGAAGGTTGCTAAAATGTATCAAACCAATCATGATTTGAAGGTATATGGTGTTAAAATCACAGACTTAAGAAATCTTGCAAAACAAATCAAAATTGATGCAAACTTATCTAAGTCCTTATCAGATGAACCGACCTATGAAACCATCTTTTTAAGCATCTTAATCGAAGACCCAGCACACGTATCCTTAGAAAGATTAGAGCATCTAGCCCGTTTAGGTCAAAAAACGGCAATCATCGATCAAGCGCTTGCTGACCTTGTTTTAAATTCCAATTACACCATTGAAACATTAACCTCATGGCATCAAAGTGATGACGATAACCTAAGATATGCTTTTTATGCGACATACCAATCTTTCTTAAGAAAAAGTGATTTGCCAGAGATTGATACAGCATTTGGTTTAAAGGTACTAGATCAAATCAAAAAAACCCTACTAGATGAGGATATTAACATTCAAAATGCCATGAATAACTTAGTCGTCATGGCAGGGTTACATGTGCCTTCATTGGTCTTAAAAGCCTATGAAGTTGCAGAACATATCGGCTATGTTTTACCTTTAAAAACCAAGAATAGTTGTAATATTCAAAGTGCTCTAGATTACTTAGAACGTTATAAAGATAATCCTAAATACTCGAGGGTTGCTAAATTGAATCTTTCATAGGAAATCTCGCTATTTTATTGATTTTATAAGACCTATGATATATAATGCATGTGCTGGGGATGTTTTCTGGATTCGTCGGGGTTCTGAAAATGATATAAGCATGTCTTGGTGGTGCAAGTAAAAACACACGAGGTTCTAAATAACCGGAAACCAAAATTTACAATTCGCTGCTTAAGAAAAAGTGCGAGCCAACTCTAAGTTTTCTTACGACCTAGACTACGGCCCAATTCAGTAAGATATATTTATGTGCTGCCACCTTAAGCCCATAGATGAATCAATAAGGTTAGTCTAGTAGAAATATGTCAATCTATGTCTGCTAGATGAATATAACTGATTGACTAAACATGTAGAAAGTATCATGATTTAGGGCTTTGCACAGGGGTTCAACTCCCCTCATCTCCACCACTTTTTTAAAACCGGATTTGAGATTTTTATCTCAGGTCCTTTTTTTATTTGTAATACAATGTATTGCGGTTATCTATCGAATGTGATACAATGTATTACACGAGGAGTGATATGATGAGTATCTCAATCAGATTAAGTGACAAAGAGTCTGAGTTAATCAGAAAATATGCTGAACTAAATGGCACAACGGTTTCAGAAGTCATGAGACAAGCAATTTTGTCTAGAATTGAAGACGAATTTGATATCTTTTTGTATGAAGAAGCCTATAAAGAGCATCAAACAAATCCCAAAACTTTTACGCTCGAAGAAGCTAAGAAAATTTTGGATCTTTAATGATGTATAAAGTAGAGATTAGTGAAAAGGCGCTAAAAAATCTAAAACAACTAGACAAATCAATTGCCAGAATGCTTTTAATTTGGATTGAGAAACATCTAGAAGGCACGATCAATCCCAGAATCCATGGGAAAGGATTATCACATGACAAGAAAGGGATATGGCGGTATCGTGTCGGTAACTTTAGGATACTGGCCAACATAGAAGACAATAGATTAGTTATCTTACTGATTGAATTTGGTCATAGAAAAGATATTTACAAATAATGAAATTTAATTTTTTTCATGTAAAATCCATGGCATACGATTATCTATTCATTATTTGAAATCGATACAACAGTAAAACACTTCTCTTTGAAACTATTGTGTGACATATGCTTAGGACTAAAGAACAAAGAGATGATAAAAACTGATTAAAACACCATTCAGAAAGCGGACAATATAAGACTAACTTTCCAAATGAATAACTAACTAGTTTTGATTCTTTAGCGACGTATCACGTAGCTACTGATTCAAAACTTTTTTTATTGTTAAGAATTTAGGGATACAATTATTGATTTATGATATTTTTATTGATATAATTTAGTTAGAAAGTAAGAAAGTCGGATTTCGGAGGTGTTTTTTATGATTATCGATTTAAGAAAAAAATCTCAAATAACGATACCAAGAGAAATTGTTGATGCACTAAATCTTCGTGAAGGTGACCATCTTGAAGTGTCAATTAAAAATGGTGCAATCATCATTGAACCTGTAGCTATTTATTCCAAGTCATATATCAAGAAGTTAGAAGACACAGTTATGAGATTAAACGAAGAACCCATCAAGTACAATATCGGTCCATTTTCATCTGTTGAGGATGCAATCAGTTATTTGGAAGAAATTGATGATAATAATGACGATATTGGTCGTAAAAAAAAGAAATAAAGTATGAAATACTATTTTCCAGTCAATTTAACAATCCAATCAAGAAGTCCCCTTCCTCTATAGGTATCGTGATGAATTGATTTCTTTGTTTTATTCTATTGATTAATATGCATAAAATATGATATAATATAAATATAATATACATTTGGTATTATAGCGAAAGAAGGCCTTATTATGATGAAATTAGACACCAACGCGCATTCAGTCTTTATGTTACGGTATCACTTAATTTTAGTCACTAAATATAAACGTAAAGTCTTTACGGATGAAATCTCTAGTCGAGCTAAAGAAATA
>CAKMJY010000042.1 GCA_927433595.1 uncultured Acholeplasmatales bacterium
ATAAGAACTGTGGTAAGAGTCTCCTTTAATAGTCAAAGCTATACATACATGAAACAAATCCACAGTGCTTGATTTAATTATAACAATAGAAAGAAAGGAAGCTATACTCTAACTACTATTACAGTTTTGAGTATACAAGAAAATAAATGAATCAAAAAAGAATGAGTGTATTATCAGGTTTACTATATTTATCATTGGTCTTTTTTGGACCAATCGCTTTACTAATCTTACCTTCACAATTCGATGTTGTTGACATCAATCTATTCGCTAAAAACCATATAGGCTTACTGCTTTTATGGATACTAGTGGATTTAATCATCATTGGCATTGAAATTATGCTTTCCATCTACTTATATAGATTATTTAAGACCTACAGTATTAAGTTATCAACTTACGCGTTTATCTTTAGATTGGCAGTTGTTTTAGTGATGGTAGTTAATACGACTTTCTTAGTCATCACATTAGCCAATAATGGGTCTAATGCAGATAACTATATCCCGTTACATCAAACAGGTACTTATATCTGGCAATTGTGTTTTAGTGTTCATGTATTCTTACTAGGGTTAATAGTTGTAAAACATAATCCATCCTTATGGCGATACCTAGGTATGGTCTTATTAATAGGTTCATTTGGCTATTTAGTAGACGCAATCATCGCATTAGGCAATATAGATAATCCAATCCTAAATATCATGTCTGGGATGCTCTTAATATTCATCACAATAGGCGAAATAGGGACCTCAATCGGATTACTCATGAATAAGATTGTGATGACATCATTAATTGTTAGAAGTCATGAAAAGTAGTAAGAAGAGATTTTGGTTGAAGTTTATGATCATATTCACATTAACAATTAGTATCTCAGCGTTTTTCATCCCATGGCGATATCTAATCATTAGATTTAGACCACTTTCTAAAACGGTTCAAGCGGAGATAGATTATGCCGTTGAGAAACAACGGTTTATAGGCATCATCGCTTATGTAAATGATGGCGTTGAAACAACCATCTATACAGCAGGTTATAACGATAAAGACGCAAAGACTAGCATTGAACCGGACGTTCTTTTTAAGATTGCGAGTATTAGTAAACTTTATATGGCAGTTGCTGCTACAAAAATGATCGATCAAGGGTTATTAAATGTGGATGATACCATTGAAAAACTACTCCCAGCATATAAAGATTCTATTGACAATGCAGATGAATTCACACTTAAAATGCTAATACAGCATAGGAGTGGGATAAGGGATTATATTGATAGCCCATCTTTCCCATGGGCAACATTACCCCAAACAAAAGAAGAAGTCTTACCTTTAATCCTAAACCAAAAAGCCTTATTTGAACCAAATCAGAAATATGACTATTCCAATAGTAATTATTTATTGCTTGCGATGATCATGGATGATGCATTAGGTTACACACATGATATATTCATCAAACAAGAGATTTTAGACAAACATAATTTGACGAATACTTACTATTATTATAATGAGGCTAACCCAGAAAACGTCATGAGTGGCTATGAACTTGGTTATCCGTATGACTTAAAACAAAATGACCATATTACACCAGGTGGTACCATGGTTGCATCCATTCGTGATGTTGGAAAGTTTATCAGAATACTCAATGATGGCAGTCTACTGTCAAGTAGTGAACAAGCGCTTTATCAAACGCTTTATCCACTAGAGCATACTGGGTTATTACCTGGTTATCAAAGCATTGCCAAATATGATAAAGAAACGGATCAGGTAATCATCCTATTTACGAATACCAGTGGAAAAGATTCATGGTTCAATTTTGAATTAATCTACCAACGCATCAAACGGATCCTATCAAAATAAGCATATATTAGACTAAAAACCACCGTTTCGGTGGTTTTTATATAGCTTTAAACAATGAAACCGTTATCATTTATATATTTATAATTATTTCAAATATGTGTCTATAATTTTAGAAATCTTATGATAAAATGAGGGTGTAATTAACGATACAAATTGGAGAAAAATGAATATGAAAGAACATCTATGTCAAGAAAAGGTTCATCTTTTTTATGCTAAGATGGTGGAAAACAAAAAACTACCTGGACCACTCATGCCAACATTGCATGATGCTCAAGCGATTTTTGGTTATATCCCACTAAGCATTCAAAAGCTTATTTCAGAGGAACTTGGCGAATCAGTTGCTAAGATCAACGGCGTTGTCACTTTTTATGGCAACTTTTCGGTTACCCCTAAAGGCGAACATACAGTTTCTGTTTGTTTAGGGACAGCTTGTTATGTCAGAGGGTCTAAGAATATCATGGAAACCCTTGAGAATGAATTGGGTATTAAAGAAAAAGAAACGACTAAGGACGGCAAAATTAGTTTAACTGCTACCAGATGCATCGGTGCCTGCGGGCTTGCACCTGTTTTTTCTGTTGATGGGGCAATCCACGGTAATGCCAGTGTATCTAAGGTTAGAGACATCATCAAAGAATTGAAGGCAACCACCCATGACACTAACTGAGTTAATGCAATTGGTGGATGCTAGAACCTATACACCAACCTTAATGCGAGATAAAGACATCCAGTTTGGCTTCTGTTCAGACTTAATGAGTGATGCCTTAGTCATTATGAATTCAGTGAAAGATAAAACCATTCTAGATCATACCATCCTAATTACAGGCCTAGCAACTCAGCAGTCGATTCGTACCGCTGAGATGCTAGATGTGGATGTGGTTTTATTAGTCAGAGGTAAAATCCCATCAGAAAAGGTGATCATTCTTGCCATTGAGGCAAACCTCATGCTCATCTCAACTGAGGTCACCATGTTCAATGCCAGTGGCTTATTGTATGAAAAAGGCATTCGTGGTGTGAAATATAACATCCAATGGTAAAAGAACACCAAATCATTGCAGGTAATTTTGAACTTGCAGGTAGGGCTTCTTCAGACCTTAAAAGATACTTAAAAAGCTTAAATAGTTATCCACGGCCTTTTATTAGCCGTGTTTGTTCCGCTTCCTATGAAGCGGAAATTAATGTGGTCATTCATTCGGTTGGTGGCTATATGACCTATGAAATCAACGATAACCAAATCGAACTCGATTTCTATGACGATGGTCCTGGGATTTTGGATATTGAACAAGCCATGTTAAAGGGCTTTTCTACCGCTAATCAAATCGCCCACATCAATGGGTTTGGGGCAGGTATGGGGCTTAATAATATGTATGAACTATCCAATAAGCTCACCATTCACTCAAGTCATAGAGGTACCCATATCAAAATGTTTTTTGAAGTAGGTGAGAGAGATGCCTAGATTAACCGAACTATTAAGAAATCCTAACTACGCGTTATTGACTGAGTTTCATGCAGATACCCATTTTGATGACATCTATGTCACAGACTTACTATCAACTGCCATCAAGCATATGAAACCATCACACATCTTAATTACGATGATCTCGAGTCAATCGGTCTTATCGCTTTCTCAAATGTTGGATTTTAAAACCATCATTCTAACCAAAGATGCCGTAATTACAGATAAGCTTATTAAAGATGCGAATGAACTAGGCTTAAACATCATTAAGACTAGTTATCTCAATCATGAAGTCGTGATTGAACTATGTCGGAGACACTTACTATGATATATCATTATGACTTACATATTCATAGTGTTTTATCCCCATGTGCAGACTGTTTAATGACGCCCAATAATATCTTTAATATGGCGTCATTAAAAGGGTTAAATATCATCTCTGTCACAGATCATAACGCGTTAAAACAACTAGAGGTTTGTATGACGTTAAGTGACTCTTATGACTTGCTTTTTATCCCTGGGGTAGAAATCACAGTCAAAGAGAACTTTGATGTATTATGCTACTTCAAATCAATCAAAGACGCGCTTGAAGTCGACCTTTTATTAGAAACATACATCGATAAAAAACCAGTTGAACCAGGTCTTCAAATGATCACAGATATCCAAGATGACGTTATAAGCTTTTATCCATATCAGTTATCCAATCCTTTAAACCTATCGATTAAAGAGCTAGTAAAGCTACTAACCCCTTATCCACACATCTTAATCTATGCACATATCGATAAAGCATTTAGAACAGGTAAATACTTTATATACCAATACCCTTTAGATGGGATAGAGTATAAGAACCCAAACAATAAGAAAGACAAGTATAGTCTTTATTCATCGGATGCACATCAAATCACAGATATCCTAGAAAAAACAAAAGACAATCAAATTGAACTAGAAGCCTTAACCGTTGAGGCATTCTTCAGGTACTTTAAACATGACTAAATTTACAGACTACTTATATGACCTCATTCAAAACTCAATTTCAGCTAAGGCAAAAAATATCAAGCTAACACTAAAACACAACGGCTTACTGAGGGTTACTCTAGAAGACGATGGCATTGGGATGGATTTTAAGACACTGGCTTTGGTCAGGACGTTTAATTATACGTCCAGAACAAAAAGAAGTGTTGGACTAGGGTTATCGTTCGTATACGATTTAGCAACACAGACGAACGGTTACTTTAACATTGATTCTACACAGGGTGTTGGGACTACTTTATCACTAGGGTTTGATCACCACCACATCGATTTTCCTGAGTTTGGGGATATCTATGAACTGGTTTTGGATATCTACATGCACCAAGATGTCATAAACTTTAGACTTGAATATAACGACTTAATCATTGATTTTGATGAATTAAAATTAACAACCTTACCAAAAACATTTAAACAAAGAACCTATTTAAAAGAAACGATGATAGAAGCATTTAGAAGAGGTGGCTATGAAAACAGTTGAAGAATTAAAGAAATTAAGAGATGAATCATTAAAGAAGATGACCATGCGTTACACCAAAGATGGCTTTAGAATTCAAGTCGGCATGGGCACCTGCGGGATTGCCTCAGGTGCAAGACCCATTCTAAATGCTTCTATCATCGTTTCTTTTAAATAGGTTCTTTGTTTAAATGTTTTTGGTAAGGTTGTTAATTTTAAT